>NZ_JAUDRH010000021.1 GCF_030381805.1 Chlorogloeopsis sp. ULAP01 | reverse complement strand
CCAGCGCGTTGGGCGGCTACCCTCCGGGAAGCCGCTTCGCGTCTAGTGCCGACTTGTAGCGACTGGCGAAAGGGTTTCCCGGCATAAAGCATGTGGCGTTGTAGGAGAAAAAACCTCTTTCATCTTTGGTGATAAAACTTGTTTCATACGGATTGCCTTCTGCCTCCTACCTTCTGCCTTCTATTTAAATTTGCGATCGTCAAGTAAAACCTCAAAGTGTTTAACATTAGGCTCAAGTTCAAGCAGATATTCTTTATCTCTAGGAAGATATCTTGCTTTTTCAATATTATTACCAGCAAACTTACGAATTGCATCTCGTGATTCCCAATAGGATATCACAGTAAATTCTGTAATCTTGCCATCAGTGCGGCGAAGTACTTGCGCTCCTAAATTGCCTGGAATCGCTAGTATTTTCTTAATTCCAGCTTCGTTGAGATAAGTATAGTACTCATCTGCTTTAGTAGTCAGAGTTCTACCATGCCAAATGCGTGCAATGACTTTATTTGCTGGAAGATTAGTATTATTTGTTTGTCCAATAATTGGAGAGTTATTAACCTCTGCAAAAGAAGTAAGCGGTGATATACAAATAAAAAATGCTAATCCAAAAAAGATACCAGCGATTTTTTTCTGTTGCATAATTATTTTCTCTTCAGCTTATAAGGCTTTATCCCACTCCAACTGATGAGCTAAACCATACTTAATAAAATCTTCTTCCTTAGCGCGATCGCTTTTCCCAAAAACACCCAAACTGTAAGGATTATCTTGCATCCTTTGTGCAACTTGTTCTTTTTCAAATTGGATTACTTCTTCTCTAGGCTGATCCGGTTTAAAAAAGTCTACAACCAAAACAGTCCTGTCATAATTGGTGTAATTATGCGGACAGTGTGGATAGCTGTGATCTAAAACCATGAATTCTCCTTCATGCCAATAAAGCTGTTCGTGGCATATTTTCATAGCCACATCTCCCTCTGGCACAATTAATCCTAAATAACCGCGATTCATATGAGGGTTATAGTTAACATGCAGCTTGATATCCAAGCCTGGATGGAATGTACCAAAATAAACATTTCTGATGATATTATCATCACTAAAGTTCACTTTTTCTATCACCTTATCCAAATTTGGAAAATATTTTTCTCTTAAGACAAGTGCTTTTTCTGATGCATCCTCTGGACTATAATCTGGATATTTTATTCGATGCAATTGGATATATTCTTCAATAAATAAACCTTGAAATAAAATACCAAAAGCACTATATTTTGAACTTCCCTTAGTTTTAATTGTTTTACTTTTAGGGCCAAGAACATCATAAGTGAATTTTAATTCATCTGGAGATGCATTGTTAATAAAGTGTGTAAATTCATTTCTAATTGCTTGCCAGTTATCTTCAAACTTTTTTAGAAAAGTAAATTGCTTTGGATCGAGATGATACTCATTAAAACTTTCCATTATTTCTTCTCCTGAAGATGATTGAATTCAAAACGTTACAGTAATGATGGAATTTTATCTGCGTTTCAGTATGGTGCTGATATCAACCTTGGGTATTTAAATTTTAGGTTCTGTACTTATTTTAGTGTGAGGTTTACTGTGTCTGAAATGCCTAGTCTGACTAAGCCCAGAGAATTCTATCCAGAAGTAATACCATTTCACTTTTTGAGTGATTCATCTTCAACCCCTCTCAACCTCCCCTTACTAAGGGGAGGTGCCGTAGGCGGTGGGGTACATCCATATCAGCCTTTTCGTGAAATAGTATAAGCGATCGCATCAGCCTTAGTCTCCATTGTGAAGTCGCTCAAATCCTCCAAGACTACACAATCAAAGGTCTGAAAGCTTATAGTACCACTGCCCATTCACCCGATTCTGAAGGGTTAGCCATCTGTATTACTCCCCACTTGGCACACAAAATTTATTGACTCTTATTTCCCGCAAAGCACAAGATATTCTAAACTAGGCTTTATTGCTAAACCTTATACTCTTTCCTAGTCAAATATCATAAGGAAATTCGTGATGTCTACTCGCGAAGTCATTGTTCCCAAGGGTATGGAAGTTCTCTATGAAAAATTTCATTATTGCCCTGGTGTTAAAATTGGTAATACTTTGTACATTTCTGGACAGGTAGGCAGAGATGAAAGTTTGCAAATTGTTAAAGGTATAGAAGCTCAGTTTGTTCAAGCTTTTGAAAACGTCAAAAAGGTGCTAGATGCAGCAGGGGCTACCTTTGATGATGTGGTGGAAATGATTACTTACCATGTTACTGGTGCTGGCTTAGGGGAATTTCAAGCTGAAGTAACCGCCTCTGGTCAACCATTATATATCATTCCATTTTTACAACTATTTATGCAAGTAAAAGACCGCTATTTTACTAATAACTATCCTACCTGGACTGGTATTGGTGTTACTGGTTTATCTACACCAGGATTGATAGTAGAGATTAAGTGTACAGCTGTTTTGTCTAAATTGAAAATAAATTGAGTTAATATAAACAAATCAAAAAATACAAAAAAATTCATATCCCCGACTTCTTAGAGAAGCATGAGATATTGTAATACTTTATTACTAAATTTCAAAATTTACGCCATCCAAAAATTCGAGTACTACCTTGGCAATTTCTTCTGGTATTTGGTTCATCATGCAAATAGTTCCGTTGGAAAACTCAACAACTTTGCCATGAGGAATAGCTTGAGAGAGAAAATATCTATCTTTTGCTAATGCTAAACCCAAGCGCTCAAATTCTTCCATATCATCAATTCCCCAGAGAATGAGAGTTGAAGATTTAATTAAACTAAATCTTTCTGCTGCCTCTATACAATAATTTCCCACAGCCCAAACTGCATACAAAGGATAGCCAAAACATTTTAAATCATCCAGAACCCATCGATGATTTAACTCAGCAGAACCTATATACCTTGCACGAGCTAACCATCTGTCCATCAAATGCGAACCATCTTCTTTAATCACAAAACCTTTATTAAATCTCCTCATTAAATCGGCTTTTCCTACTTCACCAAAGCCAGCTACATTACATAAAATTAATTTATTAACACGTTCTGGGTAAGCTACTGCTACTTCTCCAGAAACAAAAGCTCCCGTATGGTTTCCCAAAAGATTTGCTTTTTCAATTCCTAATTCATCAAACAACGCAATTACTGTTTTGGCGTAGTCTGCTACTGAATACAATCTTGGTGGTTTATCAGAATCACCAAACCCCATAAAATCCATTGCTATCACGCGATACTTTTGTGCCAATATAGGCATTAATTCCCGATATTCATCACTGCTACGGGGGTTCATATGTAGTAATAAAAGCGTTTCTCCCTCACCACCAATTCTGTAATGAATTTGCCCATCTTCAGTATCCAAAAAAGCTCGCTTAATTGGTTTGTTCATAGCAACCTGATTAATTTTGGTTGAATTTAACTCAGATTTTTTCATCTTTAGATGCCAAAGCGGCTTGAATTCCTTCACGAGTAAGTCGCGGATGCGCTTCAAGTATTTGCTCTGGAGTCTCACCAGCAGCAAGTTTTTCGAGAATCATTTCAACTGTGATGCGAGTTCCTGCAATCACTGGTTTTCCCATCATCACTTTTGGATCGGATACGATAGGTTGGTTTTGCATTGTTTTGGTCGGATACCTTTTATTTTATTATCATGCCAGCAAAATTAAAGTACTACAGATTCAGTGTCAAATATTGGGCGATCGCTAAACATAAACCCGTATTCCACCAACTTATTAACCTAAGTGTTGTAGATCGGGTGTTTGCAGAAATACTAACTTTTACTGCCAATCCCTCTCCCCTACCCCCCTCACCTTCTTTTTCAAACAGCTTTCAAATTAAAGTCTTCGTTTCACTTCCTCAGCCAAATTAACCAGTGCTACTTCTACTTGCTCCCCTGTTTTCAAATCTTTGAGCGAGGATTTCTCTGCTGCTGCTTCATCAGAACCAATAATCACGCAAAATTGTATTCCCTGCTTATCCGCAAATTGGAATTGTTTACCCAATCCTCGCTTATCAAAACTAGTGACAACATTAATCCCCACCTTACGCAAATCTTGAGAAACTTTTAAATAAAGTGGCATCAAATCTTCTTGCATATTTACTACCATCACTTGCGCTGGGGTAGGTGCAAGAGTATTTAAAATTCCAGCTTTAATCAAGCGACTAATTAGGCGGGTGAAGCCAATCGAAATGCCTACACCAGGCATTTTCTCACCTAAAAATATTCCAACTAATTCTTCATATCTACCACCAGAACAAATACTACCCAATGCTTCATGTCCTAACAAGGTTGTTTCGTAAACTGTACCTGTATAGTAATCAAGCCCACGAGCAATTGATAAATCAATACAGAAACGATTTTCAGCTACGCCCAGGTTGCGAACACCTGCAATTACCGTTTCTAATTCTGTAACTCCTAGACTAAATTGTTCGGCTTCCGGCATAGTTTGGCTAAGATATTTGAGTTTATCTAATATCTCATCAACAGTGCCATTGATTTTAATAAAATCAATAATTTTTTGCGTTTTTTCAAGTGAAATTTCCTCTTTATCTAACTCCTGCTTAACTTTATTTTCACCTATTTTTTCTAATGTATCGATAATGCTGATACAAGATTTAATTTTGTGAGCTTCAACTCCTACCGACTTAAAGAAACCAGTAAGAATTTTGCGATTATTGATGCGAATAATAAAATCACCAATATTGATAGCTTCAAATATTTCAGTGATAATTGCTGGCATCTGAGCGTCGTAGAGCAAGCTCAATTCTCTACGTCCAACTACATCAATATCACATTGACGAAATTGACGAAAACGCCCATCTTTTGCTCTTTCTCCACGAAACACAAAATCCATTTGATAACGAGCAAAAGGAAATGTCAATTCATTTAAGTGACGGGCAATATACGCAGCCAGAGGAACTGTTTGGTCAAATTTTAAAGCGCGTTCTTCCCAACCTGTTTCTCCTGCTTTATCTTTTTCTGCCTGTCGATTTGGAGGCAAAATAGGACTAATACCATAAATAATATTATCGCCTTGATTACCCTTTGCTTGTAAAACTTCTAGGCGCTCTACTGCCGGAGTTTCAATAGGAGTAAATCCGTAACTTTCAAATACCCTACGGATAGTATCTAATAAATACACTTCTAAGCGCTTTTCACCAGGAAGAAATTCGGGAAAGCCACTAGGAGTAGAAAAATTGATTTTTTCGCCTTTTGCCATGCCTTTAATCAATTTTGGATTTTAGATTTTAGATTTTGGATTATTAGTAGTTAGTGGTTGGTAGAGACACGCTGTTTGCAGTGTCTGTATATTAATAGGTAGTAATTAGTTTTAGTAGTTTTTAACCACTTACCACTGACTACTTACCACTTACCACTATCAACTCACTTTATCGCATCCGTTCCTCTTGAATCAGGGTGCGCTGGTAAATCTGATGGTTCTTAAACCACTGCCAAGTACGGGCGCGATAGTTATTGCAAGGACTAATTTGAATCATTTCATACAAGTACATCCCTGGTATTCCCTTATAAGAAAACCACAAAATAATTGTGGAATCATCGACTTCCCAGGCTTTGCCTTCGATGCGTTCTGTATCAAACCAAAGTGTTTTATCTCGATAGATTCCAGGAAATTTATGTTCTTCTTGTTTCCCGTCAGACCATTTGTAACGATTGATCTGATAGTAAGAGTAGGAACCATCTGTTGGGAATTGGCAAGTTAAGTGAGATTCATGCTTATCGAGGATTTTTCCTTCTGTATCGACTAGTATATACGTGCCTACCCAATCTCCTTCATGGCGGGCAAGAACAGGCATTTCCTCTCGGATGGTAGACATGATAACTTTCCTCTCATTTATGGCGATTTACAAATAACCATACAAGCATGATACCCGTCAGTCGAATTTGGATTTTGAATTGGCTCCGCCATGATCAGACAGAGCTTGAAATTCGGACAAACTTTTTGATGATTCTCCTTGAAATGGGAGGCTTGAACCTCTTTTTTTCGGTTACTAAGCCACTTCCAGCCCAACGAGCACCGTAGGCGAAATGGTGCGGGGATATAACGCGCCAACAGCATTAGCCAGTATCCACCATAAAAATATTTTCCCCGTTCCCTGTCCCCTATTCCCCATATTACTGAGCATCAAACCACCAAGGATCGGGAATAGATTTTGTTTTGACAAGCAATGCTTTTTTACGCATAAATCGCGTGAGTGCTGCTGCCCCCATCCGCGATCCACCTAAACCGGAGAATTTGAAAGAATTTTTCTCTCCCTCATATATCAAGGCGGTAAGAGCTGCATCGTTAATACTGATACCACCTGCATTTATGTACTGGGCAACTGCGATCGCTTCTGCTTCGTCTTGTGCAAATACTGCTGCACTAAGTCCATAAATAGTGTCATTAGCTAAACTAATCGCTTCTTCAACCGTAGAAAATGGCATTATGGGCATAATCGGGCCGAATGTCTCTTCGCTCATCACCTTCATTGCATGGTTAACCTCGGTGAGAACTGTTGGACGACACCACCATCCTCCCCCTCCCCCAGTCTCTTCAACTTTACCACCGCAGTGTGTGATTGCTCCTTTTTCCACTGCATCTAACAAATGATCGCTAATAATTGCTGCTTGTCTTTCTGATATGATGGGGCCAATCTCTCCACTTTCAACTGTGGGATAAGCTAATTGTAAGCGTTGGGCTTTGGCTGTTAGTAGTTCAACAAACTCTTCAAAAATAGTTTCTGCAACGTAGATTCGCTCAATTGAAAGACACGATTGCCCGGTATTAACAACAGAACCCCATAATATTGCTGAGGTTGCCAATTCTAAATCTGCTGATTCCAAAACGATCGCCGGATCTTTGCCTCCCAATTCCAAAAAAGCTGGAATAAATAGTTTTGCCGCTTTTTCTCCTACTTTTCTTCCTGTCGCTACACTTCCTGTAAAGCAAACCAAATCGACATTTTCGACGATAGCAGTACCTGTTTCGCCTCCCCCCTCAACGAAAGTTAGTACATCTCTTAATTGAGGTACAGCGTTAATTGCTGACAATAGCGGTGTCATAAAGCGGGGAGTAATTTCACTGGGTTTGACTATTACCGCACAACCCGCTAGCAATGCCGGAATTGTATCAATGGTTGAAAGCAACAGTGGAAAATTCCACGGACTAATTACCCCAACTAAAGGATAAGGAACTGCTGTTTGTTGTATATCGATAAACGGTATTGATGTGTGTTGTTGGGTTTCTTGCAATAGCTTTGGCGCTAATCTACACCACCTATCAATGCTGGAGAGAAACGAGCCAATTTCTAATTCCGAAATTGATAACCTGCCCGTATCAGTTACTAAAGCTTCGGTGAGTTTATCTTGATTAGAAATGATAGCTTGTTTCCATTGTTTTAAAGTTTCAATTCGTCCTTCTAAACCAAGTTGCTGCCAACTTTTTTGCGATCGCCGCAGGCGGTTGCATAACTGTGTTAACAGCATCGGGGGCGGAGGTACAATCACGTAGTCATATTTCCCCGTGCGAGGGTTGCGAATTTCTATAGGTTTAGTCATTAGTCATTTGTTAGTGGTTAGTAGTTAATTGTCTGTTGCTCCCCCATCTTCCTCATCTCCTCCATCTCTCCCATCTCCCCCTGCTCCTTGTCGCCCTGTCCTTTTCCCAATCCCTGATCGCCAATCTCAAATAATTCCCAAGTTGGCTAAACGCTCGATGGTTTGTTGCTGAGTCTGGATAAAGTGTTTGCGATCTATTGGTTGCTTCAACATGGTGTTTGCAGGGTAAAAGTGTGATTGACTGTAACTTTGTGCATATAGTTCTAATCGCTGACGAGAGAGTAAATTATGCAAACCTGGGCGACGGCGATCGCGTCGTAAGGCAGCCAAGTCAATTTCTGCGAAAGCTGCCATACTTTCTCCTGCACCTGTTTGTGCTAAAACCAATCCGCGATGATCGATGATTTTAGAACCACCATCGGTGGAAGCTTCTGGAATAGAGACGTTGGCAATGCCGGCAGTGTTAGCTGAGACTACATATGCCATGTTTTCTACGGCACGACAGATTTTGGCAGCTTCTTTAGGCGCACGCTCTTTGCCATAAACTTCTGATGTGGAATGTAAAAAAATCTCCGCACCCCGCATTGCTAAACACCGAGCCACTTCCGGATATAAAATTTCTTCTGATGCTAAAGCTGCCAAGTTACCAATTTCCGTCTTAGCTACAGGAAAAACACCATCCAATCCGTAGCAGTCAAGATATTTATCCCAAACATCATGCGGTGTCGGTGCAAACATAGAATTTAAACGCCGATAGCGCAAGACTACTGTGCCTGATGGATTGATGGCAAAACAAGTCTGAAAGTACAACCCTGGAAAATTAGGATCTAATTCATAAGCGTTACCAGCAATAAAAATCCTATGTTTTTGGGCAATTGTACTGAGAGCATCATACTCTGCCCCCGTCATTTCCAAGCAGGCTTTTTCTGCCCAAGCAGCAATTGACTCTCCCATCGGAAAGCCAGTCAGAAAGTATTCGGGGAGGACAATTAAACGACAATCAAAGCCAATAAATGCAATACTGGCAGAAATTTGTTGTGCCAAGCGGTTGATAGTATTTTGCATTAAAAAAAGGGCTTCTTGGCGATCGCGTGCCTGATTAACTGCATGACACTTAACTTGGAGTGCTAAGGCGCGGAATGAGTCGATGGTGTTTTCTTCCATGTTAATTGCAGCTTTTTATATTGTTACTTCCACTTTGGGAGTGCTAATTTCAGAACGTGGCGGCATCTTTAAAATTTCCCGTGCCTGTGCTGGAGTTGCTACCTCCCTGCCAAGCATATGCGCCATCTGCGCAACCATTTCGACTAAATCACCGTTGTGCGGTTTACCAAAGCGAGTATAAGGGTAATCACCAAGCCCGATGCCAATATGTCCTCCTAGTGTAATAGCCCAGGATGCCAAAGGCATGACATCTCCATTCCAACACATCACTAACCAAGGATCTCCAGCAGGTATAGAATCTATCGCCGCCTGCAAGTTGGGGAGTGTTGGTAAAATGCCAGTTGGCATAATTTCGCCAGTGAAGACAAACTCCCAGAACGTATTCTGTGACAAGACTCCCATTTCTTGAAAACAGCGTGCAGTGCGAATTTGCCCTATATCCCAGCAAGCACAACTAACAAAAATATTGTGTTCGTTCAATATCTTCAAGACTTCCTGAGTGTGAGCGCGGGAATTAGTATAAACTTGGTCGTATGTCTCAAACTGCTTTGCTTTCGGGTTCCAAAAATCTACGTTAAAAGAGCCAAACTCCAAGGGAACCATGTCTACTCCCAGTGCTGGATCGGCTTTTGCTGCTAAAATGTGTCGGACGCGATCCTCAACACTATTTTGTGTGGTAATGTAGCCAAGGGTAGGATCGACAATCAAATCCGTTTTTTCTCGAATTCCTTCAATCACTTCAAGATACAGTTCTACGTCGTTCACCCACTTGCCACTATTTGGATCGCGCCCGTGCCAATGAAAAATAGAGGCTCCCGCTTCCCAAGCACGCACTGCTTCCCGAATAATCTCCTGTGGAGTGTATGGAAAATTGGGATTATCCTTGCGATAGTCCATGTCATTGCAGCGACATTCAATGATAAGCGGTAATTCACCGTTCATAGTCTGCCTCCTAAAATAAGCTTTATTTATACGCTTTCAGTACTGACTTAAAAGTCACCTTACCCTATCTTGTCAAATACCCCTCTCCTTACCACAGAAGCTTGGTGGCTTCTTGCATACTAAAAGAGGAGCAAAGAGGTGATATACAAAATTAATAGGGACTACTTTGTGAGAAAAAATTTGATAACTCTTGCCGATAGAACTGATCGCCAATCAGTCATGTTTTATTATCAGTGCGATCGCTTCTGTACCTACTCATGCTTTTGCAAATATTTATTATTGTCGTTTGATTGTCTAAACGCAAATAAGTAGCGATTCCACCAGCCTAACTGTCACATCCTTGGTAAACAAAATAATTTCTTCTAATTTCTAGCCTACAGCAACCAACAAGGGCAATTTTATTCGCAAAACTGCCAATAAAGCTTTAAAATTTTTATTGTTAATAAGTGTAAATCAACCAAGGTAAAGTGTATCCCAGTTTCGCCTCAATTTTAAGTATTATTTATAACTACACTCAGGATTGTGTATTGGGTATTGGACTTTGGGGGTTGGGTATTAAATATTTTATTTTTACTACACTCTATGCCCCTTGTCCAATATCCAGTTCCCATTCCCCAATCTGTAATTTCCAATTCCCAGTTCCTAATTCCTAATCATGACAGAAACTCTGTTTCATGCCTATATGCCCCTGATTTTGTGGACAAGTCTGGGGCTATTTATATGTAAGTTTTTACCTCAATGGCTCCCTCGTTTATTAGGTCGCGGTCTTTACTGGATTGGTGTACCACTAGAACTTTTTACACTAGCCCGCCAAAGTCAAATCGGTGAATTTAGCAGTGGTAATGGCTTACCTTTACTAGCATCTATAGTAACTTTGGTGACATTAGTACTAGGTCTGAGTGTAGCATTTTTAATTTTATCGGTATGGAAACATTTATCGTTCCAAAAGCCAGACGCTGAGAATCTACCCAAAATACTCCCCGTGTCTCCACGTCCCCGTATCCCTCTATCCTCTTCATTCCCCGCGTCTTTGTGTCGACGGACACTTTCCTCAACGGAGGGAACCTCCGCACGGAAGTGTCCTCCCTGTGTCCCCGTATCCTCTTCCCAGGCTCATAATCCTCGTACCCATGGTAGTTTTATACTTGCCGCAGTGTTGGGCAATACTGGTTTTGTTGGTTTAGCGATCGCCCCATTTTTAATTAACTCTGATGCGATGAGCTGGGCTGTACTTTATAGTATTACCCATAATGTTACAGGTCCCTATGGTTTAGGAGTAGTAATTGCCAGCTACTTCAGTCATTCCCAAAAAGCCTCAAATCGTTGGTGGATGCAACTGCGTGAAGTATTAACCGTACCTTCTCTTTGGGCTTTTATTTTCGGCTGTCTCACCTGTGGAGTGCCACTACCAAAAGTAATTGAATCAGGACTACAAAACTCTGTTAGCATTGTCATCGCCTTAGCATTTCTGCTTACTGGCATCCGTTTAGCCCAACTACAAGGATGGAAAAGCATTAAACTTGGCGTCGCACCTGCTATCATCAAAGCTTGTATAATCCCTTTACTAGTTGGCATTGCTACCACCTTTTTACTCGGATTATCAGGCGATCGGCGTTTGGCGATGGTTTTGATGTCAGGAATGCCTTCGGCTTTTGCTGGTTTAATTTTGGCAGAGGAGTATAATCTGGATCGCGATTTAATTGCTAGCAGTATTATTCTCTCTACACTCTTGTTACTCTTAATGCTTCCTGTGTGGATTTTACTGTTCAGTTAAAATACTCTTCTTTAATTAGCCGACCATCTTCGATGTGAATTATTCGATCTGCTACATCTAAAACTCGGTTGTCATGAGTCACCAACAAAATAGCACATTTCTGCTCTTTAGCAAGTTGCTGCATAATTTCTACAACATCTCGACCTGATTTACTATCTAAGGCAGCAGTAGGCTCATCAGCTAAAACTAATTTGGGCTGGCTCACCAAAGCGCGGGCGATCGCTACCCGTTGCTTTTGCCCTCCCGATAGCTCTGTAGGGTAGTAATTAATTCGATGTCCTAACTTAACGGCATTGAGCATTGCTTCTGATTTCAGACAAGCTTCTCGATAGGAAATATGTTGGTGAAGTTCAAGTGACATTTGTACATTTTGTCGAGCTGTTAAAAAATCCAGCAAGTTATGAGCCTGGAAAACGTAGCCAATATTGCGACGTACTTGCACTAGTTTTTCATTACTTGCTCCATGTAATTCCCAATTCAAAAATTTTAGGCTTCCTTCTTGAACAGAACGTAACCCGCCAATCAATGTTAATAAAGTTGTTTTTCCGGAACCCGATGGCCCCGATAAAATCACAATTTCTCCAGATTTTATGACTAAATTAATATCAAATAAAATCTGATTTCGTAACGAATATTGACCAAAGTAGTGATTGATATTTCTCACAGAAACAACAACTTCTTGTTGAAACATGGATTTGTAATTAATTTGATTAAATTTAGAAAATTTCAGCTGGATCTACTACCCGTAATTTATTAGTGGATAAAAACGCAGAAGTTAAACACATTATCAAGGTAGAAATTAATACAATTATTGCCTTATCATAACTCATCAAAACTGGTAACTTAGTAGCATTTTTTGCGACATTATAGAGAATTGTAGATATAACTATACCAGGAATATAACCTAAGATTGCCAAAATCAAAGATTGTTGAAAAACAATACCTAGTAAGTATTTATTTTTAAATCCCATTGCTTTTAATGTTGCATATTCAGCTAAGTGACTGGAGATATTACTATAAAGTATTTGATAAACAACGACTACTCCAACCACAAAACCCATAATTACCATCAAATTAAAGATAAATCCAATCGGTGTTCTTACACTCCAATAGTTTCTTTCAAAATCAATAAAGCCTTCACGCGTCAAAACTTTTACATCTTTTGGTAAGTGTGCTGATAGCATTGCCAAAACTTTATGGGGATTAGCACCAGGTTTGAGGGTAAGTATACCTATATCTATATAACCGGGAGAACGGTCTTGAAATAACCTCATTAGAGTTGAGTAACTAATCATTAAATTACCATCAACCCCAAAGGAAGGCCCAAGTCTAAATAAACCAGCAACTTTAACTCTATAACCAATTGTCGAATTGTATCCAAATATTTCAACACTGACAGGTTCTTGTTGTGCAAAATTTTCCGCGAGCGGGCCAAATTCTGGTCGCGAACCACTGTCAAACAAAACTACATTAGGACGTTTAAGTAGATTTATATTTTCGTTAACTTCTGGTAATTTGAAAACAGATTTTGCTGGATCAAAGCCAAGTACATAAATTGGAAACTTACGACCATTAATTGGGTTTTTCAGTTTAGCAAATTGAACGTATAAAGAATTGACTGATTCTACATCTTCAAAGCCTAATGCTTGGTACAAACGAATGCGTGAAAAACTTTGATTGGAAGTTAAAGATTTATATTGAGAACTTATTAAAAATAAGTCTCCTTCTAAGTTTTTTTGCACTTGTGTAGCACTTGCATAAAGAGCATCTTGAAAGCCAATTTGCATGAACATCAAAACAGTCACAAAAGCAATACCAGCCAAAGCTACTAGAAAGCGAATTCTTTGGCGAGCTAATTGTAGCCAAGCTACAGGTATCTTGATAGTCATTTTTTAAACCTCAAAACTGAGATTGCATTCTCAATCTCTGGGTATTAAGTAGTAGTGCAAAATAAATTATCTTGTTAGGCAAGGGAACAGAGTTGGGAGAAGGAAGATAGCGATTTCTCTTCTGCCTTGAAAATGTGTATGGGGGTGAAAGGGTGTAGGGGAGCCAGTGCGGTGGTGAGCCAGCGCGCCCTTGCGGCTACCCTCCGGGAAGCCGCTAGCTAACGCAACGCCTGACGGCGAACGCGTCTAGTGCCGACTTGTAGCAACTGGCGTAGACACGTAGACGGACGTAGTCCGGCTTCTCGCAGAGTAGTGGATAAGCGAAAGTAAAAGGGTCTCCCGGCATAAAGCACCTGGCGTGTATAGGAAAGTGATGTACGAAGTTCATAGGGACTACCTTCTAGCTTCTGGCTTCTGCCTGCTGCCTGCTGCCTACTGCCTGCTGCCTTCTGTTATGTTGCTGAGACTGCCCAAGATGAATGAGTACTTCTACTTGTAAGTTGGTAAGGGCTGCAACTCGCTCATTGTCTTCTGAATTATTAATACGAATTTTGACTTCAACTACTTTGTTATCTGTGTTTGCTCCTGGATTGTTACTGAATATATTTTGTTGAGTCACTTGTAAGCCGATATCTGCTACTGTTCCTTGTATCTCCCCAGAAAAAGCATCGCTAGTAATACTTGCCAGTTGACCTAGATGCACTTTTTTAATGTCGGCTTCGTAGACTTCCGCAACTACATACATTTGATTTGTACGACCAATTTGAGCAATACCTTGATTGCCGATCACTTCTCCAGGCCAAGTATAAACTCTTAAGATTTGACCATCGATAGGCGATCGCACCACACTTAAATCGAAATCTGCCTGAGCTTGGGCAACTGCTGCTTTTGCACTCTCAACGTCGGCTTGCGCTGCTTGCACATCTGTAGGGCGAACCTCAGCAATACTTGCTAGTCTGGCTCTTGCCTCAGTCAACTGCTTTTGTAGAGTTTCTGTGGTTCGATTTTTCACAGCTTTTGCTTCATTGAGCTGTTCTTGGATAGTTTCCATCCTCAAACGCCTAGTATCTGCATCGGAAGCTGAAATCGCTCCTTCTTGGTACAACATTTGATAGCGCCGATTCTCACTTTGGGCATTACGTAATTCTGCCTCTAGCCGAGCAATAGTTGCGCTTTGGGCAGATATTTCTCCAGCTAACTGAGCTTCTAAGCGGGCAATAGTTGCCTTTTGTGCATATATATCTCCTGCTTTTGCCCCCGCCTTTACCTGATTCAGACTAGCTTGGGCAACTTGGACTTGTTTTTTAGCTTGCTCTAAGGCAGCAAGACGAACATAGAAAGTATCAAGTAGCGCAATTGGTTGTCCTTTACGCACCTTGTTTCCTTTATTGACTAGAAGTCGTGCAACTCGAACACCACCTTGAGAATTAGGAGCAGATAAACTAATCACTTCTCCTTGAGGTTCCAAACGTCCAAGAGCAGCAACAGCAGTGATGGCAGGAGAAGTAACTGGGTTAGTTGAAGTTTGATCTACAGACTTAGGTAAAAATCTGAAAAGGCCGTAGAGAGAAACTGTACTGATACCTACAGCCGTAGCGATCACCATAATTATAGGCAACCGATTTGCAGGAATCGTCATTGGTTGCCTTTCTTTACGCACCATAATTAATATTTTCCCAGTGATTGATACAGTTCTACCTAATTATTTCTACAATTAGAGAGAAACAAATAGTAATAGCTCCGCTCTACAGTCACATAGATATAAAAAGTAAACTGGATAGAATTGACTGAATAATTTCCACCTTTATTTTTTGGAAGTATCAGAGGATGGACTATAGAAAAATATCCATCACTCTGTACCAGAGGGGAGCCATTTAATAATTTCTGCCTTCAAAGATATGCTTATTTACTAGTTTAGGATACCTCTTTTTTCCGTTTGACAATGTCTAAGTATTCGCTACGAGTTCCATCTATTCGATAATGGTCACAGATTTGGCAAAGTTTTAAGAGATCTAATCGACTAAAGACTTTTTGATGCTCAATCCCGTTGTCGTTTCTCCACCTCCAAAAAGTCGTTCTGTCAATACGGCGATTGTTTTCAGGCCACCGTCGTCGTGATAAAAATTCTATTAGTTCTTGCTCATAAAAGCAGTAGCCTTTTGGTAATTTGAGGAGCTCTTCTCTTAAATTAGATAGCGGTATGAGTGGATCTAAATCAGATAGTCTCATGCCAGCAACTCCGTTTAGTTTCATGGAATTTTAATCGGGTGAAAGCGGAATGCGACAAGGTGTAATTATAAATCTTGATGAAGCTATAAGAAATTTTGATGAACTACATTAACTAAAATTATGTTTACATTCTTCTGACCTCTACTTTGCTAATTAAGGACTATGAAGTGCCATTTCTATTCACTTTTTTATTCATTTTTATCTAACCATATACCATAGTCTGACTGATACTCAATTGCAACTGATATGCAACATTTTAAATACAAATAGAAATTGAATTTGAAATTTAATTATTCCGGTAATCTTTTTAAAAAAAGTTTGTTATTGAAGTCACAACGTTTTTACTTTTTAATTAAAAATGTAGTTTAATCATCTATCTTATAGCAGATATTTTAGTAATCATGTTCATTAGATAAATAACCACAGCAACAATATAAATTCTTATTGGCATAGAAGACAGACACAATCTAAAAATACCACATAGATGCATATCTATAAGCAAACTGTATTACACTCAATTGATAACTGCTACTTCTTATACCCAAGTTTTATAAGGGTATTATAAGAGCCTTATAAGACTCTTGTAAGACCTTATATATTGAGCAAAAATTACAAATATCTACTTTTTGACAGATGTAAAAATTAATCGCTTTACTAGTTGTTTAATTTTAAAATTATACAAAAGAATAATAATCTCAAATATTATGCCTTGATCAGAACAAATCAAGAAAACGATATTTCAGACTATATCTAGAATGTCTGCCCAGAAATTTAAATTAAGTTACACTCCTAATTGAAAAGCTCTTCTTAAAAATCCCCAATTAAGTCTAAAACACAGATAAAACTAAAGTTAGGACGAGTTTACAAAGAGAAGAGGTGCAATTTGTATGCAACTTTGGAAAATATACTTTAGGTATGATGAAAATAAGTGATATAAGTACAGACGTTTACACGCTTACACACTATAGATAATTTTGCATACTACAGAATAATGAAGCTACAGCGATTCATGCTCTCATTGCCAAATTTTGATAACCAACGGCTAATTTTTCATGCAGCCCGCCAAACAGTACGTAAAGCTGAGATGGCACGCCTTGCCGTACATGAATGGCTCAATCAACATGATTCTGAACTTGAAGAATGGAAAGCCAAAACAGCCTCCGAACTAGGAATTAGTGTTAGTGAATTTGAAAAGCAGCTATTAGATGCTGCTAATCTTCAGACTAAATCGAGGACTAGAGAAGATGATACCTAATTCAGAATCAAACCCTGATTGAGCTATTGAGCTAATGATATAAAGTTTCACTTTTGCATCAAGCGTAAATAGTAAGTAAGAGAGTATCTATAAAAAAGAGCAAAGCATTAATAAGCTTGATTTTTGCATATTACTGCTTTCAATATCTACAATTTTTCAAGTGTTTATCCTATCAACACTTGAGTATTATTAAGTTTCTGTTTATAGATATCCTCTAGTCATCACGGGTGTAAAAATATAAATTTGAATTGAACTTACTTTCTAAGCCTGCTTAATCAACGTTGCGTCAGAGTTGCATATGAGTTGTAATAGGAAATTAACCAGTCATAAAATAAGCAGCGAAAGCAATGAATGGGATTACTCTAATCCAAAGAGTATAGAAAGAGTAGAATTATTTTTCTAGATGAAGCTAACCCAGCTAAAGCTGACTAACAACTAATTTAGCTGCCTTGAAGAAAATCTCAATTGTTCTGTAAAAACAAGTATTTCTTCACTAACTACAGTTTCAACTTTGTTTGCATCAAGGGAGAAAAATTAGATAACTCCCGACATCTCACAAACACAATCATATTGAGTCATGACTGCTTCTTGGATTGAAGCTACCTTGGCACAGTTGCAAGAGGAAATAAGCAATTGTGAAAAAGGCTTGCACAAGCTTATAAAGGTGAAACAAACCATGTCCGCACAAGCGACAGAAACCAACAAAATTAATAGACGATTGCAACACACTCCAGTTGCCATTGTTGGAATGGCTTCTATTTTCCCGGAATCTAAAAATTTACAAGAATATTGGGAAAAAATTATTCGCAAAGTTGACTGTATCACCGATGTTCCTCCATCACGCTGGAGCATTGATGAATACTATGATCCTGATCCCAAAGCACCTGATAAAACCTACTGCAAACGCGGCGGATTCATCCCCGAAATCGAATTTAACCCGATGGAATTTGGGCTTCCCCCTAATGTTCTGGAAGTTACAGATATTTCGCAGTTGTTAAGTTTGGTTGTTGCAAAAGCAGCAATGGAAGATGCGGGCTACGGTGAAAAAAGCCAGTTTAATCGAGAGCGCACTGGAGTGATTTTGGGTGTGGCACTAGCAAGACAGCTAGCAATGCCATTGGCTACTAGGCTAGAGTATCCGATCTGGGAAAAAGCCCTCAAAAGTAGTGGTTTATCTGATGAGGATACACAAAAAATTATCGAGAAAATCAAAAGTGCATATGTGCGGTGGGAAGAAAATGCTTTTCCTGGTATGCTCGCGAATATAGTTGCTGGACGTATTGCCAATCGCTTAGATTTTGGAGGAACGAACTGTGTGGTGGATGCCGCCTGCGCCAGTTCATTAGGAGCGCTCGCCATGTCAATCAGCGAACTAGTTGAATATCGAGCCGACATGATGCTGACAGGCGGAGTTGACACCGACAACTCGATAGTCGCTTATATGTGTTTTAGCAAAACACCAGCTGTCACCCCAAGCCAGAATCCAAAACCTTTTGATGCTCAATCAGATGGGATGATGCTGGCTGAAGGTATTGGGATGCTAGTGCTAAAGCGTCTTGAAGATGCCGTCAGAGATAACGATCGCATCTATGCAGTTATTAAAGGTATTGGTACCTCTAGCGATGGACGCTATAAAAGCATTTATGCACCTCGCCCAGAAGGACAAGTCAGAGCTTTACATCGTGCTTATGAAGATGCAGGATTTTCGCCTGTAAGTGTCGGTTTAATCGAAGCGCACGGCACAGGCACGATGGTTGGAGATCCCGCCGAAGTTGCATCTCTCAAAGAGGTTTTTGGCGCCAACAATTCAAAAAAACAGCATATTGCACTCGGTAGTGTCAAATCCCAGATCGGGCATACAAAAGCTGCCGCAGGAGCAGCAAGCCTAATTAAAACGGCATTAGCTTTGCACCATAAAGTATTGCCACCAACTATCAACGTTACCAAACCACACCCAAAACTAGATCTTGAAAACTCACCGTTGTATTTGAATACGGAAACTAGACCTTGGATTCGTCTCGAAGCAGAAACACCAAGACGTGCTGGAGTCAGTTCTTTTGGATTTGGCGGCACGAATTATCACATCGTCTTGGAAGAATATTCCGGTGAACACGATCGCCCTTATCGTTTACATAAAACTCCCCAGTCAGTATTTATATTTGCACCTACACCAGAGCAGTTATTATCGCGTTGTGAAGAAATTCTAAGTAAATTGCAATCCGAAGATCAAGAACAGGATTATGAACTACTGATTGCAGCGTGTCAATCATTAGAAATTCCTGTCACAGATGCCAGAGTTGGATTTGTTGCCGATTCTTTAGCAGATGCTTGCAAGTTACTGCAAATCACCATTAAATTGCTCCAAGATAACTCCCAAGCCTCCTCGTGGGAACATCCCCAAGGGATTTTTTACCGCAAAACGGGTATTGTAACTGAGGGGAAAATAGTAGCTCTGTTTTCTGGGCAAGGCTCTCAATACTTGGAAATGGGTCGAGAACTTGCAATTAACTTTCCTTACTTACGACAGAGCTATAGTTGCATAGATAGTCTTTTCTGTAAAGATGGTTTACAGCCCCTTTCAGAAATAGTTTTTCCTCCTCCTGTATTTAATCCGCCTCAAAGACAGGCACAGGTTGAAGCACTACAGCAAACAGAATATGCCCAGCCAGCAATCGGAGCTTTTAGTGTTGGGCTTTACAAGATATTACAACAGGCAGGGTTCAAGCCAGATTTTGTTGTTGGACACAGCTTTGGAGAACTGACAGCTCTATGGGCTGCTGGTGTTCTCAGTGAAGAAGATTACTTTTTCTTGGTAAAAGCCAGAGGACAAGCTATGGCTGCACCAAACGATCCTGAGTTCGATGCCGGGGCGATGCTGGCAGTCAAAGGAGATGTCACTCAAGTTGAAGAGGTAGTCAAGAATTTTCCTTTAGTCACCATTGCTAATTTGAACTCTCCTCGTCAAGTTGTCTTAGCAGGAGCAAAGGCTGAAATCGCCAAAATTCGAGATATTTTAGAGAAAAGTGCTTTCTCTACCGTTTTACTACCAGTTTCGGCAGCTTTTCATACACCATTGGTAGCTCATGCCCAAAAACCCTTTGCTCATGCAATTGAGAAAGTGAATTTTAACCAGCCACAAATCTCTGTCTACACTAATGTGACAGGAGAGCGCTACCCAAGTGAACCCCAAGCCATTCAAAAAATCCTCAAACAACATCTGATTAATCAGGTACTTTTCAAGCAAGAAATTGAAAATATTTACGCTGAAGGTGGTTATTGCTTCATCGAATTTGGGCCTAAAAGTATTCTCACCAACTTGGTGAAAGATATTCTTGCAGAAAAACCCCATTTGGCTGTGGCTTTAAATAGCAGTCAGCAAAAGGATAGCGATCGCTGTCTTCGAGAAGCTGTTGTGCAGTTGCGTGTCGCTGGATTGCCTTTAAAAAATCTCGATCCCTATCAAATCGAGTACAAAACCCCAGAAGTTGCCAAAAATAAGCTATTGAATGTTTGGTTAAATGGTAGTAACTATCTGTCAGAAAAAACCAAGCAAGCTTTTGCAAAAGCTCTGCAAAATGGACATCAAGTCAGTATTGCATATGCAAAAGATGATTTCTCTACTCTGCCTGTCTTAAACACAAACAAGACGCCCATCCCCTCATATGTGAATTCAGAACACCACCAGCCTGCACTAGTTACAAACGGTTATAAACCAGCAGAATCTTCTGGCGAGAAAATTCACCAAAATGGGTATCAAGTTAGTTTTACGCATCCAAAAGATAATTCTCCTGGTGCTAATACCCCTTCTAGTCTTACTGTTAACAACACTCCCCCATATGTAAACACAGAAAATAGCAAGTCCATACTAGTTGCAAACGGTAATAAACCAGAAAAATCCTCTGAGATGATGAAATCTCCTCAAGCAACTTCTCAACCACAACAGCAATCAAATCCACAACTTCCTCAAAATTATCAACTAATTTTAGACAGCTTAGAGTACACTCTGATAGAATTTAATCGCCATCAACGTGATGTTCTGCGTGTTCACGAACAATCTTTGCAGCATCAGACGGAATATACTAAAACCTTCTTCCAACTGATGCAGCAGCAGAATTCCTTGCTCAAAAATAGTCAATCTGCTCTTCCCCAGGCAGAAAATAAGCAAATAGCACTCTCATATGCTGAACGCAGTATTATGCGTTTTCACGAGCACCAAGGCGAAACTCTGCGCGTTCATGAGCAGTATCTGAATCATCAAACAGAACACACCAAAAACTTTTTCCAATTGCTCCAGCAACAGTATGATCTGTTGATTGCGAATAAGGGCAATAAAATGGAACAGGAGGTTTGGGGAAAGAACTGTTACCCTAACCCAGACTTGCAACTTATAGAAGATGGGGTTTTAGACTCCCAGCGGAGAACAGATAAACGTCCTGCGGTTTTACCATCAGAGGAATCTACTATTAGTGAGCAGCAAGATAATTCTATTGTTGCTGTACCTGTTAATGAGTTAGTAACTAGCTTTGAAGTTGTTTCAACTAATGGTGTCCATTCTGACCTAAGTAATGGCGTTTATCATCATGGGAGTAATGGCACAAACTTGGGAGTTAGCCCTGAAGTTGTTTCAACTAATGGTGTTCATTCTGATACTAATAATGGTACAAAACCAGTTGCAATCAAAACTTCTGACACGTCTATAGATACGCTCTCATCACCAATCACAATTGATGAAGCTACCCTGAGTCAGACTCTACTAAATGTTGTAAGTGAGAAGACAGGTTATCCAGTCGAGATGTTGGAACTGTCGATGGATATCGAGGCTGATTTAGGAATTGATTCGATCAAACGAGTTGAAATTTTGGGAGCGCTGTTGGAATTATACCCAGATTTGCCCAAGCCGAATCCAGAAGAACTGGGACAACTACGTACTCTTGGTCAAATCGTAGAGTATATGCGGACTCTTGTACCAGCAATTGCTCAAATTGAGTCTGCACCCACCAACATAGCGCAAGAAGTAGAAGACGCAAAGAGAAATGAGGACAAGGAGACAAGGAGACAACAAGACTTTGGGAGAGAATCTGATTCACAATTCTCAGTGTCTTCTTCCTCCTCAATTCCTGCCACTATTGCTACTCCAGAAGAACCAACTTCCCTAGTTTCTGCTATTGCCATTACTCCAGCAGAATCGGTTTCCCCAGTCCCATCGGTTGATTTTAGCGATCTCAGCCAAATTCTGCTCAACGTTGTGAGCGAAAAGACAGGCTATCCAGTAGAGATGCTAGAACTGTCGATGGATATGGAGGCAGATTTGGGAATTGATTCGATCAAACGAGTTGAAATACTGGGAGCGCTGTTGGAGCTATACCCAGATTTACCCAGGCCTAATCCAGAAGAACTGGGAGAATTACGTACTCTTGGTCAAATAGTTGACTACATGAAACAACAGGCTAACGTGCTGGAAAAAAAAACACTTCCAGTCGAGCCTTGCAGCCAGCTACCTGAGCTAGATTGTAAGATTCTCCGCAGTCCAGTCAAACTCAAATTTCTTCCAGAACCCGACGTTTTAGATTTTACCTTGCCAGAAAAGCATATTGCCTTGCTTACTGATGATGGCTCCCTCACTACCTCAGAACTTGCTCTTGCTCTTTATGAACGCGGTTGGAAAGTGGTTGTCTTAAGTTTTCCCCAAACCTTAATTGCACAACAGTTGCCTTTACCAGAAGGAGTAAATCGTGTTGTCTTGGCTTCATTGAGTGAGGAGAATTTGAAAAATCAGTTAGAAGCGATCGCCTCTGAGTATGGTTCAATTGCCGCGTTCATTCACCTCAATCCTGCAAGTCATGACGATACTAGCAATGACATCCGTTATCTGGAAACCGAGAAAGCCCTACTTCGCCAAGTCTTTCTGATTGCCAAACATCTTAAAGAACCACTCAATCAAGCCGCATCTGTAGGACGTAGTTGCTTTTTGACTGTTGCTCGTCTTGATGGTGAGTTCGGACTAGGACAGAAAACCAACTTTGGTGCCATCGGTAGTGGGCTGTTTGGATTAACCAAAACCTTAAATCAAGAATGGGAACCCGTATTTTGCCGAGCGCTAGATCTCAGCCCCGATTTAGATACTCAAACATCAGTAAGCTATATCCTCGCCGAACTCTACGATCCCAATCGGTTAATTACTGAAGTTGGATATAGTTCGCAAGGACGAACAACACTGGTGTGTGAAGAGGACACGGGGACACGGGGAGGGGGAGACACGGAGAACTCTTCTCTCTCCGCGTCACCGCGTCTTTCCATCTCCGCGTCTTCTCCCCGATCCCAAGTCTTTCTCGTCAGTGGTGGTGCAAAAGGGATAACAGCTCAATGCGTTATTCAATTGGCACAATGTTATCAATGCAAATTTATTTTGCTCGGACGTTCTCCTGTAGATCCCGAACCTGTATGGGCTGAAGGCTGCTTAAATGAGGGGGAACTGAAAAAGCGGATTATGGATGATTTTCTAGCCAAAGGGGACAAGCCTACACCTGCAATGGTGCAGAAAAAGTATAAGGCTATTTCCTCTCGGCGAGAAATTGACACAACACTACGAGCAATTGAGCAGGCAGGTGGACAAGCAGAATATTTGAGCGTGGATATAACTGATGCAACACTGCTCCAAGAACAACTTAATGCCGTAGTAGAACGTTTAGGTACAGTAACAGGAATTATTCACGGAGCTGGCAATTTAGCAGATAAACGCATTGAAAACAAATCAGAACGGGATTTTGAAACCGTTTACGCTGCCAAAGTTAAAGGATTGGAAAATCTGCTGCGTTGTGTGTCGCCCGATCAACTGAATTATTTAGTCCTGTTTTCCTCTGTAGTGGGTTTTTATGGGAATATTGGCCAGTCAGATTATGCGATCGCCAACGAAATTCTTAACAAGTCAGCTCATCTTGTGAAACGTAATTATCCCAATTGTCACGTAGTTGCGATCAATTGGGGACCCTGGGAAAGTGGCATGGTAACTCCAGAATTAAAGAAAGCTTTTACCGAACGGGGTATTGAGACTATTCCTATAAAAGTTGGAACTCAAATGTTAGTTAACGAACTAACACAAACCAACCAACCAACTGTGCAAGTGGTAATTGGTAGTCCCCTCACCTACACACCAAAATCTCTCAACCCTGAGTTGAAAAAATTTCGTATCCAGCGACGATTAAAATTAGCAGCCAACCCATTTTTACAAGATCATGTGATTGCTGGTCGCCCAGTTTTACCTGCCACTTGTGCCTTATCATGGATTACGAGCACCTGCGAACAACTTTATCCCGGTTACAAATCATTTAGTTGTCTAAACTATAAGGTTTTGAAGGGAATTATTTTTGATGAAAGTCTTGCCAGTGAATACACCATAGATTTACAAGAGATTGCTAAAAACGATGCAGATGAGATAGAGCTTGATGCTAAAATCTGGAGTCAAAACCGAGAAGGAAAAATACGTTATCACTTTAGCAGCCATGTCAAGCTTAAACATCAAATTCCTGTTACCCCTAATTATGATGCCCTTAACTTGCAACAAGAAGAAATAATCTTTGGTTCTAGTAACTCGCTTTATCAAAATGGAGCAATGAGCTTGTTTCACGGCCCTTATTTTCAAGGTGTAAAAACTATCTTAAATGCCAGTCCTGAAAAGGTTACTATAGAATGTACTTTGCCAAATCTTGGAAATAGACAACAAGGGCAATTTCCAGTAATCACGTTTAATCCCTATATTGCAGATGTTCAAATTCATTCACTGTGGATTTGGACGCAGTATTTTCATCAAAAAGGTTGTTTACCTTCAGAAATAAAAACTTTTGAACAGTTCGCACCTATTCCATTTGGTGAAAAGTTTTACGTTTCTTGCGAAGTCAAATCAAAAACTGAATCATCTGTGATTGCTGATGTGATTGCACATGACATTCAAGGGAAAATATATACTCGCATGATTGGAGCAAAGGGAACTATTTTGCCTACGAAAAGAGGATAGGAAATAGGGGACAGGGGACAGGGAGAATGATTCTTCCTACAGTTTCCCTCTCCCACTCTTCCATTCTTCCCCTTCTTTTGGGTAGGTACAAGTTTCTCAAAGTATGCGTTGGTACGAGGAGATTAAGTAATGGGCATAGGTGAGCAAAGTAATAATCCCAAAATTGCGATTGTTGGTATGGATTGCTTTTTGGGAGGCTGCAAAGAATTAGATACTTTTGAACGCAGTATTTATGAAGCAACCCAACACTTTATAGATGTTCCTCCTCAACGATGGCAAGGAGCGCAAAAGCAAGAGCATTTGCTCAAAAACTATGGCTTTGAAAGCGGCACAGCACCTGTAGGTGCATACATAAAAGATTTTGATATTGATTTATCAGATTTTCAATTAGCACCTGAGAAAGCGGATAAATTAAATCCTCAAGAATTGTTGATACTTAAGGTAGCCGATCGCGCCCTGAAAGATGCAAAACTCAATCAAGGCAGCAGGGTAGGAGTTGTGATTGTTGTGGCAGCAGAAGTTTCTCTTTGTCTGTTTAATCAGCAAGCGAAAGACAGTATTGCCAATTTATGCAGTATTTCTAATTTATGGAATTTTGCTGGCCCTTCATTTACACTTACTGCCGAACAAAATTCTGTATTCACAGCTTTAGAAGTTGCACAAAAGCTACTTTCTATCAAAGAAGTAGATGCTGTTGTTGTCGGTGCTGTCGAACTTGCCGGAAATAGTGCTAGTGTTTTAGCACGAAATCAGATAGCAAAAGTCAACCAAGGCATCAATACTCTCAGCTATGATCGCAATACTAATGGCTGGATGGTAGGTGAAGGTGCAGCTGCGGTGGTGTTGAAGCTCCATGAAACAGCACAACAAGATGGCGATCGCATTTATGCAGTAATGGAAGCCCTCAGTGTCTTGAAACAGAATTCCACCACCAACACACTCTCTGAGGAGGCAGCAGTAACGCAAGTTTGCCATCAAACTTTTCATTCTACGGGTATCATGCCCACAGACATTGGCTATCTAGAAGTTTTCGGTAGTGGGGTTCCCCATCAAGATGAGTCAGAAATTAAGGGTTTGCTCCAAGCTTATCGAACTTACGAACCCAATCTGACTTGTGCTATTGGCAGTGTTAAAGCCAATATTGGTCATACTTACGCTGTCTCAGGCATAGTCAGTTTAATTAAAACTGCGCTCTGCTTGTATCACCGTTACATTCCCGGTGTACCTCAGTGGACTGCTCCCAAACTACCAGAACTTTGGCAGAATAGCCCTTTTTATGTAGCTGTTGAATCAAAACCGTGGTTTTTAGAACCAGGAGCTACTAAAAGAATCGCTGCCATTAACAGTATGGAGATGGATGGCAGCTACGTACATTTAATTTTGTCAGAGGAAATAACTCAAAAAGAACGTATTAGTAGGTATTTAGAGCAAACACCTTTGTATTTGTTTGCGATCGCTGCTGATGATTGTCCAACCTTATTAGAGCAGATCCGCGCTTTAGAACCAAAAATCACAACATCTTCCCTATCAGCTGCCGCAAGCCTTACCTTTGCAGCCTTTCAACAGCGTCAAAATGCCAGTTACACAATGGTAATTATTGGGCGCAATCAAGAAGAATTGATACGAGAAATTCAGCGTGCTCTTGCGGGTGTTGCCGATGCTTTTGCCACAGGTAAAGACTGGCAAACTCCTGTAGGTAGCTATTTCACGCCAAAACCACTGGGTAAAAAAGGGACTGTCGCTTTCGTTTATCCTGGTGCTTACAGTTCTTATATCGGTATTGCTCGCAATCTGTTTCGCCTATTTCCCAAAATTTACGACGATCCAATTATCAAAAGCGTTTACAGTCGTGTCGCCAATATAGAGAAAATTCTTTATCCGCGCAGCCTGAACAAATTATCAAAAAGGCAATTAGAAGCCCTAGAACAGAGATTGATAGACGATCCAGTCGCAATGCTCGAATCTGAAATGGGTGTTGCTGGATTGTTGAGTGCAATTCTAAGAAATTACTTCCAACTACAACCTGATTGCGCCTTTGGGTATAGCCTGGGCGAAACTAGCATGATGCTTGCTCAGGGTGTGTGGACTCACTTTCATGAAGGCAGTGAGGGCTTGAACTCATCTGCTCTATTTAAAACAGAGTTATCCGGAGCTAAAAATGCTGTTCGCAGGTTTTGGAAATTACCCCAAATTCAGGATGGAGAAAGCTCTGAGTTTTGGAGTACACATATTCTTATGTGTCCAGTATCCCTCGTTCAGGAAGCTCTCAAGCATGAAAACCACGTTTACTTAATTCTCATTAATACTCCACAAGAAGTCGCGATCGCTGGTGATACCCAAGCCTGCCAAAGAGTCATTCAAAGGCTAAATTGCGATGCTTTTGGTGCTCCTTTCAATCATGTCATTCATTGCGAGGCTATACGTTCTGAGTACGATGAACTCGTTAAAATAAATACCTTACCTATTCAAAATATACCAAATACTGTTTTTTATTCCGCAGCAAATTACCAACCAATTACCCTCGATAGTAATTCTATTGGTCACAGTATTGCTAAAGTTCTTGTTCAACAGCTTGATTTCCCTCGGTTAATTAACCGTGTCTGGGAAGATGGTGCCAGAATATTTATCGAAGTAGGAGCTGGCGCTAACTGTTTGAGATGGATTAGCGGAACTCTCAAGCAAAAAGAACACGTCGCAATTTCTCTCAATAAAAGAGGGTTAGACGAGCATACTTCTATTATTCGAGCATTGGCAAGGCTTGTCAGTCATCAAGTAAAGATGGACTTGTCATTACTATATTCTCAAGTTCAAGAAACTTCAAACAAAAACCAGTCAAAAATTAAAACTATAACTTTGTGTGATAGCGAGTTGAACTTTACACAATTGCATAACAAAGACCAGAAAATTTTTCCATATCAAGCTTCCAATTTTCTGATTAATGGTACTGGAAAACAACAGGATGGATCACTAGATTTGAAGAAATTTGAGTATGTTAATCCTTACTCTCACCAAAGTACTCTCAGAGAGTATGAATTTGTAAACAAATCACAAAAACCGGAAATTAGTACACAACAAGAAGAAAATCAAATTCTTTCTACTGACAATACAAAAAATGACAACGTCACTCATGAAACTCCAATGCTAAATTTACGCGATACTCTATATCAAAAGTTGAGTGAAAATTCCTCCCACTTTACCAAAACCCATACTGATTTTTTGCAGGCTAGACAAGAATCACTGAATCAACTTAGTGCAATAATTCAGGTTCAATTAAATTGTTTACAGCATATTGTTGAAAACAACTCCTTCGATTCAGAGAATCAAACACAATAATTGATATCTTGCACTAGAGCCTCTGGCTTTAGTTATTGTTACCAGGTTAAACCTGGTAACGAGGGTTTCGAGGCTGCTACCTCCAAATTGCTGTTTTCTTTCTATTTTTGCAAGAACATAAAGCAACTAATTTTGACTTCCTACTCTTATAAATTAGAGGGTTAACAACGTGAGACTTGTAGACACTATATTGCGTCAGAATTTAAACGATCTCAAATTTTCAGACATTTTTTCTCATCATAATCAAGTTTGGCAAGGTTCTTTAGATTCTGTCTCTTTTGACAAAGAAGGCATAAAAACTAAACTACTGAATTTAGATAAACCTTGTTATATTATTAGATTAGAAGGAGAAATTGGTGTAACCAACGAAGGTTACTTATACAATTCCAATAATGGACAAACGGGAAAAGTGGAGATGCTTATAGCTGTTCCGCCCTTGGCAATTCAACAGTTAGGTGATCCAACTTTTTTAGATTTTTATAACGTGAAATATGCCTATGCTACTGGCGCGATGGCTCAAGGAATAGCTTCTGAAGAACTAGTCATTGCTCTTGGGAAAGAGAAAATCTTGAGCTCATTTGGTGCCGGGGGCTTGTCTCCTTCTCGTATCGAAGCAGCCATTAACCGCATTCAACAAGCCTTACCAGAAGGGCCTTACATTTTTAATTTACTCCACAGCCCCAGTGAACCAACTATTGAACGCGGTGTTGTTAATTTGTATCTCAAATATGGCATCAGAACAGTAGAAGCTTCTGCCTTCCTAGATTTAACTGACAACATAGTCTACTATCGATGTGCTGGTCTGAGTTTAAATGCAACTAATAAAATTGAAATCAAAAATAAAATTATTGCCAAAATTTCTAGAAGAGAAGTTGCAACCAAATTTCTTCAGCCTGCTCCTACAAAAATTCTCAAGCAGTTAGTTGAACAAGGCCTAATCAGTGAATTACAAGCAAAACTAGCTGAACAAGTTCCAATGGCGGATGATATCACAGTAGAAGCAGACTCTGGTGGTCATACAGATAATCGTCCTCTAGTTTGTCTGTTTCCTTCCATCCTAGAACTCAGAGATGAAATTCAAAGAAAATATGCTTATGAAAAACCTGTCCGAGTTGGGGTAGCAGGAGGAATTGCAACTCCTCAATCAGCATTAGCCGCCTTTATGATGGGTGCTGCTTATATTGTCACTGGCTCTATTAACCAGTCTTGTGTTGAAGCCGGAACATCTGAACATACCAAACAACTACTGGCTCAAGCTGAAATGGCAGACGTGATGATGGCTCCGGCAGCAGATATGTTTGAGATGGGCGTCAAACTTCAAGTCCTTAAAAGAGGAACTTTCTTCCCTCTGCGAGCGCAAAAACTGTCTGATTTATACAAAACTTATGACTCCATTGAAGACATTCCGCCAGCAGAAAGGGAGAAATTAGAAAAACAAATTTTTAAAAAGAGCTTGGAAACAATTTGGGAGGATACCGCCGCCTATTTATCTCAAAGAAATCCAGATAAATTAGCTAAAGCTGCCAACAACCCTAAACTGAAGATGGCTCTAATTTTCCGTTGGTATCTGGGATTATCATCTCGCTGGTCTAATTCTGGAGAAAAAGGACGAGAAACCGATTATCAAATTTGGTGTGGCCCGGCAATGGGTAGTTTCAATAATTGGGTGAGGGGATCTTACTTAGCAGAGCCAAATAATCGAAAAGTAGTTGACGTTGCCAACCAAATTATGAGAGGAGCAGCATTTTTATACCGGATGCAAAGTTTAAAAATCCAAGGATTGCAAATGCCAGCTAACTACATTCAGTATCAACCGAAATTGGACTGATACATTTTGTCATCTATGTAACAACCTTTCCCATCTACAGTCATGAAACGTGTACTTGTAGTTTATTACTCACAATCGGGGGATGTGGTTCGTGCCGCCGAATCTTTTACTAGATATCTGAATGCACCATCTGTTGATCTGACCTGGGAATGTATTAAACCAAAAGCTGATTATCCTTATCCTTGGAACTTGTATAAGTTTTTTGATGTTTTCCCAGAATGTGTAAACCAGGAGCATCCGGAAATTTATCCACCAAAATTTAGTGAAGATGAAAAATTTGACCTCGTTATCATAGCCTATCAGGTTTGGTTTTTGGCACCATCTTTACCAATTCAGGGATTTTTCAAATCCCAGTATGCAAAAGTCCTTAAGAACACGAAAGTCATCACTTTAGTAGTGTGTCGCAATATGTGGCACTCTGCCTCAGAAATGATGAAGAAAATGATTGCTTCTGTTGGAGGAATTCATATTGACAATGTAGTTTTAACTCATCAAGGGCCAGCTTTACTTACCTTTATTACCACTCCTCGATTACTGTTGACAGGGAAAAAAAATAGATTTTTGGGAGTATTGCCTGCAGCAGGAGTCAAAAATGAAGATATCTATGCACTCTCAAGATTTGGCAAGCGCATAGCCAATCATCTTGAATCGTTAAATGATAGTTCTCCTCAGCCAATGCTGAAAGGACTTGGGGCTGTGGAAGTCAATCAACGCTATGTGATTGTGGAAGTAATTGGCCACTTAGCATATCGTCCCTGGGCCAAGTTGTCTCGTTTGTTTGGTAAACAGGGAAGTTGGAGCAGAATACCAATTATTTGCATCTTTGCAATGCAACTAGTATTGGCGATTCCAATTGTTGTGCTCATTTCTAGTGTTATTCAATTTTTGTTTGCTCCTTTAATTCATCAAAAAATTGCGTCTTATATTGAACTTTTAAAATCCCCATCTGATGCAAGCTAAGAGTCAGCAAAAACTCATTGCTTGCAAGGGATTAGTGGTATTCATCTGAGTCTTGTAAATTTATTTGGAGGCAATTATGGCTTCAGCATATATTACAGGTTTAGGAGTTTTTCTACCAAATGCACCTGTTAGTAATGAGGAGATAGAAAATGTTCTTGGCTTAGTGAATGGAAAACTCTCTCGCTCCAAAAAACGAATTCTGGACAATAATGGTATTAAATCGAGATATTATGCCATTGATCCCAAGACTGGGAAGCAAACTCATACTAATGCACAATTAACAGCCGAAGCTGTACGTATTCTTTCTAAAAACTCTAATTTTCCCTTAGAGCAAATAAAATGTTTAGTTTGTGGAACATCTTCTCCGGATCAAATTGTTCCTAACCATACTTTGATGGTGCATGGGGAACTTGGATGTCCTCCTTGTGAGGCTGTAGCCACAAATGGAGTCTGCTGCTCAGGGGTAACAGCATTTAAGTATGGGTATATGAGTGTATCTGCTGGTGTGATCAAAAATGCTATCACCACAGCTTCAGAACTTGTATCAAATCAATTCCAGGCAAAGTTCTTTCAGCCAGAAATAGAAGCTAAAATTCAGGAGCTACAGACAAAACCTTGTATCTCTTTTGAGAAGGACTTTTTAAGGTGGATGCTTTCTGATGCTGCTGCTGCTGTATTGATTGCGGATACTCCTTGTCAAGATCGGATTTCACTGAGAATAGACTGGGTTGATATCATCTCTTTTGCTAATGAGGTAGAGACTTGTATGTATGCAGGAGCGGTGAAGAGATCTGATGGTTCTTTACAAGGCTTGCGGGATGTCGAAAATCCAGATGAAGTCTGGAAAGAAAATTATATTGCCCTTAAACAGGATGTCAAACTTTTAACTGCAAATATTATTCCTTATGGTAAAAAAGGGTTTTTGTCTGTTTGGGAAAAATACAATCTGAAATCAGATGCAATCACTTGGTTTTTGCCTCACTATTCTTCAGAATATTTTATGCCGCAGCTCTATGAAACCTTAGAGAATGTTGGATTTAGAATTCCCTTGGAAAAGTGGTTTACTAACTTAACATACAAAGGGAATACAGGCTCTGCTTCTATCTTTGTCATGTTAGAAGAAATTATGTCATCAGGCAGGGTAAAAAGAGGTGATAAAATATTTTGCTTTGTCCCTGAGAGTGCTAGATTTTCATATGCTTATATGCACCTCACAGCTATTTAATTGTGTGTTTGTTATTGCCTAAAATTTTTTATTTAGGTAATATATGAAAAAAGATAAAGATATAGCAATTCTAACTGAGATGCAAATGCATTCCTGTTGAAATCTATCTCTTACAAGGAACCTAGCGTCAAGTGTTCGTAAATCAAATAGGATTGCTATAGACTTTATAAGTGAATGAATATAGCGATTGTGCAAGATTATTAATATTTCAAATACTCGTTTATTGAAAAAATAATATATACTCAAGATGAGTGATAAAAATCCAAATCCTAATAGTTTTTCTATCGAAAGTAGTGACGAAAGCGACAAAGTTTTATTCAACCATAATCAGAGTTTATTAATATCTATTGGTTGGATTTTAGGCCGTTCTCTATTTCCTTTGCTTGTGGTAATAGTTCTGATAGGGACTATATTTTGGGGGCCATGGGTGAGCCTGATCGTAGCACTTTGTGGCGTCGGAATATTGCAGGGAACAAAGGTATTTTGATAATGTTAGAAACAGATAAAAAGCGGTCAAACTCCGGCAAAAGTATCCTATCTAATCCCGAAGATATTAACTGTATTATTTTCCATCTAGTAACTCTGTTCGCTTATGGGTTAGCCTTTTGGCTCTACCTCCATCCGGAAGTTGCCCATATCCAAGGGCTGTGGTCGCGTATTGCTTTCGTGTTGGCGTCAGCCGTGATGTTAGGCTGGATCTCAGGTATTGATATAGGGGTTAACTTCCACAACCATGTCCACCGCAAAATATTCCGCGTACCCTGGTTAAATATTTGGTTCGGTCGGCTGTGGACATTCTCTGGAGGCTGGCCGTCCTTTTTCTGGGAATATGCCCACGTGACTGTCCACCATGCGGATACCTTAGGAGCAACAGACTGGACTGTACCCAAACGCCGTCCTGATAACTCTTTTGAAAATATTTATTGGTATTGCCTCTTGCACTGGCCGTGGCGCTACACTATCCATCTGTGGCAAGACTTCCGTTCTGGTCGCGGAGGGGCGCACGTTGGACAAAAAGCCATTAAAGAGTTTGCTATTTTTCTCACTCTCTGGTCTATCCCTTTGTTGATAGATCCTGTGATGTCCCTTGGTCTTTGGGTTTTGCCTCACTACCTGGCTAATGTTCTCACCATGGGTATGGGAATGTATGTCCAACATATCGGGTGTGTGGAAGCATCGACTGAGCATCCCTACAGACATTCAAACACTTTCCTCTCCCCCATGTTTAATCTGACAATGTTCAACATTGGATATCATATCGAGCATCATTGTTATCCTCACATACACTGGAGTGCTTTACCAGCGTGTCATAAGCGTTTGAAGTCAGATTTAATTAATGATGATGCTAGTATTGTACCCTTTGGCTTCTTCTATGGCGCGACTTTGTTCGCCCTCGTTGCGCCAATGCAACGTTCTCACGCACGCTGTGATTTTAAAGCAGTGCGGCACCCTGATTATGTCAAACCAGCCTTGGCACAGGAGTTTCCTAGTTGAAGGTAGATTTTGAATTATCCATAGATTCATTTTTTTACAAGGTATTGACTTATGAAGGGCTTCAAAATTCCTAAACCAGCTGAACAGATAATTCCCCAAACAAAAAATCTGTTCAAATCAGTTTTGTTCATTAGCCTGCTAGTCAGCTCTTTTACTTTAGCGCAGATGGGTGTGACTGCTATTGACACCTACTTCTTTGCTCATCCTCAACTGATGTATCTGGTTGTGAAGTGGGCATTTGTGATGGTTTTTGCAGTATTTAACAGCTTGCTGTTAACGGGTATAGGTGTGTTGGCACACGAAGGTATCCATGGGGTGCTATTCAAAAGCAAGTTTTGGAATGATTTGTGGGGTGGGACATTATCTGCTTTAGTTGTGATGCTCCCTTTTTATGCCAATCGAAAGTTTCATTTGACCCATCATCGTTATACTCATCAGCCTGGTTTAGATCCTGAGGAAAAATTGCATAATCATCCCTTTTGGTATGCATTTATGATGGGAGGAGCGATCGCTCTTTATGAACACTACAAAATAGTAGCAGCAGCTTTATTTTCAGGTAAGTGGAATAAGGTATTTCGAGGTTTAAAAGATATTAGTTTTGTGAGTTTGGCTGTAGCTTTCTATTTTTACCTGCTACCAATATTAGGGATTTCCCCTTGGTATACAGTCATTCCCACCTTTGTGTTAGCACCACCAGTATATTCATTTCGTGCCTTGTGCGATCATTATGCTTTTGCTGCTGCTGTTTCACCTGCCATACAAAAAAGCCTTGAGCACGAAGCAGACGCAGAAGATGAGTTTGAGAATCTTCAAGGCGATCGCTTACAGGTTGACAGTTGGGTAATTCTAACTAACCCTTTCATAAATTGGCTGTGGAGCCATATTAATTATCAACAGGTACATCATCGCTATCCTTATCTATCTCACCAATATCTACCTGATATTTTTGAAGCTACGAAGTACGAACAACCCTATGCAGTAGCTACAGGTTTTTTTCGTTGCTTAATGAGCTTGAAAAATATGCAATATTACTCTAAACCTGAACAAATCAAGTCTTTCTTGCTTAGAGAAATTTCTGGAAACTCGATTTAAATGTCTCAAGCTTTAAATGCAATTTTTATTATCCAAACTTCTTTAACTTTAGAGGGTTTACAAATGCACTCACATATTCATAATTCACCTATTTCAACCGTAAAACGGTCTTACACACCTGAAGCAATACAAGCCTGGTTAGTCTCTAATATTTCCGAGATGCTAGGAATTGAACCTGATGAAATAGATATTCGAGAACCTTTAGACAGTTATGGCTTGGATTCAGCACAAGGCATGGTTCTTGCAAGTAGAGCAGAAAAATTACTTGGATTTAAGTTATCTTTGATTTTATTGTGGCATTACCCTACTATTGAAGCACTGAGCAAGCGTTTAGCAGAAGACTTTGTAGATTCAGAGTCAGAGACTTTTGAATTTTGAATCAGCGCTCACACATTTTTGCTCGTGATTTTAGGTTAGTTCAAGTATTTCAGAATAAGTTGTGGCGCAAACATTAGTTATCTTTTTCTCCACAAAGCTTAATTCTCTTTTGAGGTAACTATAATTTGTCCACAACACAATCTTTCACTAGAAAACCTATTTCTCAAACTAGATAAAAATATTCAGCGGAGGAGATGCTAGAACTATGAATACATCTGAACTTTTGGAAGACCTTACTCAAAAAGGTGTTCAAATTTGGGTAGATAATGACAAACTTAATATTCGTTCTCCTAAAGGGGTAATCACACCAGAAATGCAGGCAGAGCTAAGTGCCTATAAAGCAGAAATCTTAGCATTGTTACGTGCTCAAGATCTAGCAGCTAAAGCCGCTTGTGTTCCTTTGAGCATTGGACTAAGTTTACAAACTATCGGTCGTTTAATTGGGGGATTTGTTAAACACTCAAATGTGGAATATCAGCCACCAGTGATTGACCCTCAAGTGATGGCTCAAAAGCTAACAGTAACATTTAGACCTTTACCTAAAGGCTACGAGCAGATAGAAATCATTAAATTTCGAGAAGAATTGGCAACTAAGCTCAAGGATTATGGTGTAAAAGTTTTACCTTGGGAAGAAGCAACAACAGAGTTTAACTATTTAATTAGTCTACCTAAAACTAGCTTAAAGAAAACTATCAAAATCAAAAATGTCAAAGCAGAAATTGATGCAGTTATTGATGTAGAGAACCCCCCGTTCTTATTAAGAAAATTAGGTATATGTGTAGCAGAGAATTTATATCAAATCTATTCATCTTTGCTTTGGAAAAATCGAGAAGTCTCTGTTTCCAGAATAGCTAAATTAAGTAGTTGGGCTGAAGACCATACAGCCAAGTACATTGAAGACCCTACAAATACTCAGGTAATCACCCTGACAAAACTAGATCAGGAATTTGTCAACCCTTTACTTCCTTATCAACAAAAAATAAAGATAGGTTTAAATACTTTAATCAGAACATTTTCAGAGATGGTGATTGGAGTATCTGAGGAAAAAATTTCCATCTTAAATATGAATCTTTCCGATTCTGTGTTTCCGAGAAGTGAGATAGAAAACTTTGTTACTAACTCACTAATTCCTAAAGTATTTGTGCCAATATATCCGCTTTTACTAAGTCGATTTGAGCTAGGACAGTATCATCCTCATGAATCGAGCTATGCTGCAAAATTAGTGAAATTAGGTAATGAGTTGGCTTGCACTGGTCTGTTTCCTCCAGGTTTTAAGCTTTATGAAGTGATCAAAAGAAAATCCCATAGAGATATTGTGAATGTCATAGTGAATGGCAGAACAGGTGTTTCTTATGGTTTTGTTGCTTATGCTGAACCTCCACAATATGTTGGTGAACCAGAAATAAGTGAACATGAGTGGCAAAGTTTATTACCTGTAACAGGATTTCATAGTAATGAACTCCGTCAAAATGAAAAAGGTCGGTTTTATATCAAAACCAAGGTTAAAGGAGAATATTTATTTAAGCAAATACCAGATATCTGGATAGTTAGCTCTCGTTCTGGCTCGAACAAAACAGATTTAAAGCTTGAAAGTGATATCATCCGGATTGGTTTGAAAGAAAAGTTATTTCTTCAATTACCACAAAATATTAATCCAGAGTTAGTAGATATTAAACCTTCCTACGATATCTACGTCATGCTTGCTATTAGCTTATCTGCTGCTTTATATACACCAGAACTGATTAGAAATGGTGCGCCAATTGTTCATTTTCATGGTTACCCAGCATTAGAATGGTTTCAACAAAATGAATACTGTGTTGGTGTTAAAAATCCCTCAGTTCCTTGTGGAACGTATGAATCAGGAGTATTCAATTTTTTGGGTATTTCTAGCTTGACGAGTCAACAGGTAGAAAATATAGCCTTGGTAAGTTTAATCGAGCCAGATCATGGCACAAATTTCATTGCTCGTGATTTGGAATATCTAGTAGAAAGATTAAAGACTGGGTGTGCAGAAGGACAAATTGAACTTGGTGGTAAACATTTTACTTCTTTAAAAGCAAAATTAGACAATCGTTAATTTGAATTGGATGCAAACCACAATATAAAACATAGCAGTTATGTTATATGACAGAAAACTTTCTCCTTTAGAGCAAGTTATAGAAGTAGTTAATCGTCGTGCTAGCGCATACAACATAGTTACGACTTGTCGAATTAAGGGAATCTTTAGTGAAGTAATTCTCAGACAAGCTCTTGAGGTGCTACAAGCACGTCACCCTCGTCTAAACTGCCGGATTGTCGGTAAGTTAAATAGTCTGCGTTTTGAAACTGGAGTTATCCATATTCCTGTACGCGTTGTGGAAAAGTATGAGCATCAACAGTGGCAAGAAGTTGCATTAGAAGAACTCAATCAAAAAATTGAGAGTCACAAAAGTTTGATGCGGGTTGTCCTGGTTCAGATCAAAACAGAAAAAAACCTCAATTATTTAATTACAACAATTCATCACGCGATCGCAGACGGCTTATCATGCATTCAACTGCATTCAGAACTGTTGAGATATTGTCAAAAAATTGCATCTTTTGAACCAATAGAAGTTGCCACTTTACCTGTACTGCCATCGATAGAAAAGCTTCTGCCAACTTCGATGCAAGGATGGAAAGGTGCATTAAATATATTCTCAACCGTATGCAGGCATTTGGTAACAGAGATTTGGTATCGACCAAAAACTTTAAAATTTGAACAATTCGTACCTATAGAATCGCGCTGTTCTGGCATGGTTCACAGAACGCTCAATACAGAGCAAACCGGACAGTTAATAAATGCTTGTAGACAAAATCAGACAACTGTACATACTGCTTTATGTGCGGCGATGTTGTTTGCAGCAGGTAGAAAAATCACTGGTGGCAAGAAAACAAATTTAAACGTCAGCTGTTGGTCAAATATTAATCTGCGTAATCGTCTCAAACCAGAGATTAGCGATCACCACTTGGGTGTATTGGTTTCTGGTGACATCTCATGCCATACCCTCAGAACAAATACATCCTTTTGGGATTTAGCTCGTAACAGCAGACAACAAATAAAAGCAACTCTAGAAAGCGATCGCATCTTCTGTTCAGCGTTGTTAATTAAGCTGTTTACCGATTTTCTTCTCGCTTACCCTCGTCAGATGTTTGGCACAGTAGGTGTCACCAATATAGGTAGAGTCGATATTCCTTCAGATTATGGCTTATTTGAACTAGAAGAAATTAGCTTTGTTCCTGCATGGGGAGCATTTGGAGGTTTGTGTGTTGCAGTTCTGACTTTTGAGTCAAAAATGTTTTTGAATTTCATGTTTTCTGAACCTGCTATCAGTCAGGAAGTTGCGGAAATTCTTGCAGATAATGTCCTTGCCTGTATTGTTAAGGCTAGCAACAACAAAAAATTTACTTTTGCCGATCAAATGAGTGCGATCTCACCCTATCATTCAGCCTCATCTTCTAGAAGTACTTTTGCTCATCAAGTCTCTAAACGCTATAAGTAAAAATTTTTCTGAATATAAACCAAAGTCGATTTAGTAATTAAAGACGCGCTCTGCGAAAGAGGATTTCTGCACCTTTTTTGCAAGCTTACAGATGTTTGTTTAGTACTGAATATGCAAGGTGAAGTTGATAGTAGGTAGCTTCATGAGCTGAGTTTAGTTAACTTTTAATATGAAGGTATTTATGCCTTACAACAGGAAACTTTCTGCTTTCGAGCAAGCAATGGAGATTTTGAATCGCCGTGCTACAACATACAACATAGTCACAATTTGTCGAATTAAGGGAATCTTTAGTGAGGAAATTTTCAGACAAGCTCTTGAGGTGCTACAAGCACGTCACCCTCGTCTAAACTGCCGGATTGTCGGTAAGTTAAATAGCCTACGTTTTGAAACTGGAGTTATCCATATTCCTGTACGCGTTGTGGAAAAGTATGAGCATCAACAGTGGCAAGAAGTTGCATTAGAAGAACTTAATCAAAAAATTGAGAGTCACAAAAGTTTGATGCGAGTTGTACTGGTTCGCATCAAAACAGAAAAAAACCTCAATTATTTAATTACAACAATTCATCACGCGATCGCAGACGGCTTATCATGCATTCAACTGCATTCAGAACTGTTGAGATATTGTCAAAAAATTGCATCTTTTGAACCAATAGAAGTTGCTCCTTTACCTGTACTGCCACCGATAGGAAATCTTCTTCCAGCTTCGATGCAAGGGTGGAAAGGTGCGGTAAATATATTTTTAGCAATATCAAGGCTTTTATTCAAAGATATTTGGTATCGACCAAAAACATTAAAGTTTGAAAAATTCTTACCTATTGAAGCACGTCGTACTGGTTTAGTTCACAGAACGTTGAATATAGAGCAAACCAGACAGTTGCTAAATGCTTGTAGGCAGAATCAGACTACGGTGCATTCTGCTTTATGTGCGGCGATGGTGTTTGCATCAGCCAGAAAAATTACTGCTGGTAGTAAAACAAATTTAGGTGTCAGTTGTTGGTCACCAATCAACATACGCAATCGTCTGAAACCAGAAGTTAGTCATGAGCATTTGGGTGTGCTAGTTTCTGGTGATATCTCATGTCATACCCTCAGAATAAATACATCCTTTTGGGATTTGGCTCGCAATCGAAAACAACAAATGGAAGCATCAATAGCAGGCGATCGTGTCTTCTGTTTACCACTGATCACCAAGTTTTTGATCAATTTCCTTCTCGCTTTTCCTCATCAAGTATTTTCAACAATAGGTGTCACCAATATAGGTGTAGTAAATATTCCTTCAAATTATGATTTATTTGAACTAGAAGAAATTAGTTTTGTTACTGGTAATGCCGCATTTAGGGGTTTGTGTGTTGCAGTTCTGACTTTTGAGTCAAAAATGTTTTTGAATTTCATGTTTTCTGAGCCTGCAATTAGTCAGGAAACAGCAGAAGTCCTTGTGGATAATGTCTTTACTTGTATTGTTGAGGCTAGCAAAAATAAAAAATTTACCTTTGCTGATCAAATGATTGCCATTCCTGAGTATCAATCGACTTCACTTTCAAAAAGTGCTTTAAGAACTGCTCGTCGAGTATCTAAACAAGATTGATGAAAAGATTTAGTTGATAACAAATTCAGCCTTTCTAGCCCCTGTCTTTTTAAATATCAATCTACTTATGCTTTATCTTTACGACAGGAAACTTTCTACTTTCGAGCAAGCAATGGAGATTTTGAATCGCCGTGCTACAACATATAACATAGTTACAACTTGTCGAATCAAGGGAATATTTAGTGAAGAAATTCTCAGACAAGCTCTGGAAGTACTACAAACACGCCATCCTCGTCTAAACTGCCGGATTGTAGGCAGGCTAAATAGTCTGCGCTTTGAAACCGCAACAGTTGAGATTCCTTTACGCGTTGTGGAAAAGCGTGAGCAACAACAGTGGCAAGAAGTTGCACTAGAAGAACTCAATCAAAAAATTGATAGCCACGAAAGTTTACTGCGAGTCGTATTGGTTCGAGTTCAAAATCAAAATAATCTCAATTATTTGATTACGACAATTCATCATGCGATCGCAGATGGCTTATCATGCATTCAATTGCATTCGGAACTATTAAGCTATTGTCAAAAAATTACGTCTTTTGAACCAATAGAAGTTGCTCCTTTACCTGCAATGCCACCAATAGGAAATCTTCTTCCGGCTTCGATGCAAGGTTGGAAAGGTACAGTTAATATATTTTTAGCGGTATGCAGACATTTCTTAAAAAAGATTTGGTATCGTCCACAAACTTTGAAACTTGAAAAATTTTTACCAATTGAAGCACGGCGTACAGGTTTGGTTCATAGAACTCTGAATACAGAGCAAACCAGACAGTTACTAAATGCTTGTCGGCAGAATCAAACAACAGTATATGCTGCTTTATGTGCAGCAATGTTATTTGCAACTGCCAGAAAAATTACTAGTGGTAATAAGACAAATATAGGTGTTAGTTGTTGGTCAACAATCAATATACGTAATCGTCTTAAACCAGAAGTTAGTAATGAGCATTTGAGCGTATTAGTTTCGGGTGATATTTCATTTCATATTCTCAAAATCAATACATCCTTTTGGGATTTGGCTCGGAATCGAAAAGAACAAATGGAAGCAACAATAGCAAGTGAGCGCATCTTCTGTTTACCACTAATTACTAAGTTTTTAATCAATTTTCTTCTTGCTTTCCCTTATCAGGCTGTTTCAACTGTAGGTATCACGAATGTCGGTATAGTAAATATTCCTGCAAATTATGGTTTACTTGAGCTAGAAGAAATTAGTTTTGTTACTTCCATCGCAGCATTTCAAGGTTTACGTGTTGCAGTTCTAACTTTTGAGTCAAAAATGTTTTTGAATTTCATGTTTTCTGAGCCTGCTATCAGTCAAGAAACAGTAGAAATTCTTGTGAATAATGTCCTTACCTATATTATTGAAGCCAGTAATAACCAACAATTAACCTTTGGCAATTAGGTATTAAATAATCTGCTATGCATCTTTGTATAGAAATTTTCATTTGAACACCTTAAAAGTGAGTAATTTTTATGAACTTATCTGAACAAACACTTCTTATCTCAGGAATTAGTGGATTTATCGGTTTACGAACTGCCGAGCTAGCCATAGCACGAGGAATCAAAGTTCGGGGACTGGCACGTTCCGCAGAAAAAGCCAAAAAAGCTCAAAAGCTGGGTGCCGAAATTATTATTGGTAGTGTTACCGATCCTGCGATCGCTTCTAAAGCTTGTCAGGAAGTAGACATCGTTTTACATACAGCTGGTATTGCCCAAGAAAGTGGCTCATTGAAGCATTTTCGTGAGGTCAATGTTGGTGGAACTATTAACATGGCTAAAGCTGCCAAGAGCGCTGGTGTCAAAATCTTCACCCATCTCTCTAGTGCTATGGTTTACGGTTTCAACTATCCCGATCACGTAACAGAAGAAGGGCCACTACGTGGTGAGAATAATCCTTTATGCCAAACGAAAATAGAAGCCGAAGAAGCACTCTTACAACTTCATGACCTGCCAAATTTTGGAATTATTATTATTAGACCGGGAGATGTTTATGGCCCAGGAAGTATTCCCTGGGTAGTGCGACCAGTTGTGATGATGCATCAAAAATTATTTGCATTGATTAATGATGGACAGGGAATCAGCAACCATGTATATATTGACAACCTAATTGATGCTATCTTTCTTGCCATTGAAAAAGAAGCATATGGAGAAATATTTAACATAACTGATGGACAAAATACTTCTTGGAAAGAATATTTTACATATCTAGCAAAAATAGCAAATTTACCTGTACCCTTTTCTCTACCAAAAGAGGAAGCCAAATTATTTATTAGAGTACGTGAACAAGGACAAAAACTTTTTCGCAAAAAACCCGACCTTCTACCAGAAACTATAGACTTTCTCTCACGACCTTATGCATATTCTATTGCCAAGGCACAAAGAATTTTAAATTATGAACCAAAAATTGACTTAGAAGAGGGAATGCGACGCACACAGGAATGGCTACAAAAAACTGATATTAAACAATTGGTGTAATAGCCAAATAAAGGGTATTTGAGCTTATATAATTTCTGTTGAAATACCATAATCACCTTTAATGCAGAGTAATTGTAAGTTTTTTAATGATTAATCAAATGGACTTAATTTAATATTTTTGAAAAAAATTAAGTCTTATGTAACTAGTACAAACTACAATTTGTATTCAGAATTATGTTCAATAAATTAACTCTCTTTAGTCTTTTTCTGTTTTCTAACTTAGCAGTTTTTAACTTGGCAACAGCTAATCCAAAATCTACTGTAAAATTAACTGTTGTAGTCGATGGTATCCGTAATCAAAAAGGACAGATTTGCTTGAGAATATATGGTAATGAACGCGGATTTCCTTTAAGCGATACTAGTGAAGTAAAAAGTGGCTGCGTTAAAATTCAAGGAAGTTCTGTAAAAAAGGAATTCAACGGACTAAAGCCAGGAACTTATGCTGTCGCTGTAGTAGACGATCAAAATGGAGATTACAATTTAAACAGAGATTTTTTAGGTATTCCTCAAGAAGGTTTTGGTATTTCCAAAAATCCAACTGTATCAATGCTAAAGGGAATACCAAAATTTCAAGATGCTAGTTTTTCATTAAAAAACGATACAACGATTAAAATTAATATGAAATATTCACTTGATCCATAAAATTAACTTTGACTATAATCTCCAAATAAAATAATTATTGATGTCAAAGTTCCTCGTAAGTGGCTCAAAATTAAAAAAATAAAACATCACCCTCAACCTCACCCCCACTAAGAGTGAGGCTTTTCAGTTTAGTTGAAAAAACTATTAAGACAAAGCAAGACATTAACATGATTTTTTGATATCTTTAGTTTTATAAGTTTAGATAAATAAAATAAAAAGCCAGTGATAGAAATACCACTGGCAAAGAAGAAAATTTAAAATAAGAGCTTGCTATGCTTAATGTTTTAAATTAAGCATAAGGTTGTTATGGCTCTATAATTATTTTAAAATTCAATCTCTATCAAACTGGTAACTAATTCAAAAGGTAGAAACTTAAACGTAAAGCCACCAGTTACTTTCTTTGCTTCGCTCTCTGTTAATATCTCAAAAGATTGAGATTGGAACTTTTGAGCAACTGATTGCGTTGTTTGACGACGTAATTTTTGCTTGGTGTTTAACATGATTGCTTCTCCGAGATAAAGTTATTCTCTAAATAAATAATTATATAAAAATACTATTTTGTAAATTTAAATGCTATTTTTGTGCAACGAAAATTATTAGAGATATTACGACTTAAGCAAGGCTTTTTAAATACAGTAGATATTAGGTTTAAAAGGAGTGGAGCATGACTGTTCCACCCCTTCTATTTAAAACACTTACTAAATGTGTTTTATTTCTTGAGTGCAAGACAAAGTTAATTTTTTAGTATCTGATATAGTATTCTCAATCTGCCACCACAAGAGAAAAAACACGTTATGTATCAAGTTACATAAACCTTACATTTAAACTCTTACTACAAGTTTTTCTCGTTTCAAAAAGCTCTGCTGCTCCAAAGAGTATTGAAGCTTCAGATAAACTAGCTCTGAAGCAGCGATCGCAGCATCAAAGTATCTTTGAATCTCTTCATTTTTTAAACGAAGATTTATATTCATAGTATTTTCCTGCTAGCGGTAACCTATAGAAATGCTTCAATTTATGAGCAAGGAGGAAATGACGGTCAGGTTTGGCGTTCTGCTAGCTTCGATTTTACTGTTTCTTTCATTAGCAAATAGTCTTCCCATGTCTTACTCAGTCCCTTTCGCTTACAACTTACATAAAAAGCGTACAGCCTACCTAAACCTAAGTAATTGCTGAAAAGAAGGCATTTGCATTTTGATATTTGAATATCAGTAATAATGTGTGAGTTCGGACTTATGATGTAATAGTTACATCCCAAGGATTTTGCCAAAAGAGCAAGTATGCGTGGTTGATAAAAAGTTATGTGCTGTCCAGACTCAAACGAATAGTACCACCAAGAAATTGGTGGTATTTTAGTATTAAATGTTTAAGTGCTGAAAATCAGCGTTTTGCAGCCAGATTTCATGAATATTTTACTTAAGAATTTGAGAGGATTTTCAATATGTTCGAGTACTTCAAAAGCAAATAGAGCATCTGCCTCGAATTTATCGGTTGGTTCAAAGGCTTTCGCAAATAGGTTCTGACAGTATTTATCGGTTGTATAACAATCAAACCCAATATCTCGCATTAACCTGGTTAATAGACCATAACCACCAGATACATCCAAGAATTTACCTTTGCCGTTGAACATACACTGAAGAATAGGCTCTAAAAAAGTACAATTAAATTAGAGATATTTCGTCTCACAAGACCTGTATCAGTATCGGCAATAGCTTCCTGATATGCCTCATCTAACCAATACGGTTTTTCTGTTTTTAGTAAACCACTTTCTTCACAGAAGTAGTAAGTCACCTAGTACTTTTCTAAAATAGTCTCTGCAAAGACTGGATACATTGACTTCCCAGAGATGGGACAACAGACGTTGTAATTAAATATTATGACTTGATTTTTGGACGTCATAAATAATGCTATCCAATACACCTTAATTAACGACAAGCAATCGGAATTTGATTAAAACAGCGTATAATATGAATTCTCTCAGCCAATAAACTTCACTATCTAATAACCCAATTCAGTGGCAGTAGATATAGCTGTCGCATAGCACCTAAACATCAAACAAAGATTTTCCATTGCTTCTAGAGAGTGAATAGCGATCGCTCTGACAATATAGGTGGCTCCAGTTTTGGTTTACCCATTACTAAAGTGCGATCGCCAGCGCACACTAAGATAGTCTAAAAGTTATGAGCGAATTGAGTAAGGGTAATGTATTTACTCTTCAGCTGCCATCTAAACTACTCATGGTTAATATTGTGATGATTTTTTTTGATTACCTTTAGTATGCTATTTGTGACTCAGTAGTTTTACAAACATGAAAATTTCCCTAAAAATCTTTATTGAGTAAGTTTTTAAATTGATAGTTTGTTATACGACATATTAAGACATAAATATATTAGGGAGATAAAACTTTTTGATAGACTTTTATTAACTCAGCAGCAGAATCTATTTGATGAAGCTCACTGATTCGTTTTCCACTATTTACTATGTTATCAGTGCGAAGCTCAGAGTTATCTAGCATCTGTAAAATTAAGTTAGCGATTTGATTAATGTCAAGAGGATTAAAAATAAAACGTGAATCGTCAATAATTTCGGGAATAGAAGTTACAGAAGAACATATAACTGGAGTTTCCAAAGACATAGCTTCTAGAAGCGGCAAGCACCCCGCTTCATATAATGTTGGGATTACAACTAACGAACAGTTTTTGTATAGCCAGTATAATTCAGTTTCAGGCACAATATCCAAAAAATGGATTTGGTCAGCAACATCAGATTTTTCTAAATAATTTTCTATCACTGGAAAAAATCTTGAGTTTTTCTTTCCAGTGCATAAAATGTGTATCAATCTACCAAAATTTTCTTTAATGTATTCTACTGCTTTAATTAAGGATAAATGATTTTTATGTTGCCAAGTTTGGGCAGGATAAAGTAAAAAACTATCCCATTTAGCATATTTATTCTGATAGATTAACTGTTCTTCAGAAGTGGGAGGCTGCAGATACATTTTTTGATAAGGTAGGGGAGAAATATGGATTTTATTATCATCTAGCCGGAAGTATTTAATCAGATCTTGCTTTACATGGTTAAAAGAAACAATAATAGCACTAGATTTTTCAAGTGATTTCCAATAATGCTCTGCCCTCCAAACCCGCTCTTGAGGAGTAAAAAATTCAGGATAGTGTAATTCCTGAACATCATGCATAGTTACAGTCAATGGATAGGGTAAATTATAGTATGGTGGAACCTGATAAGGCACATGAAGTAAGTCAATATCTAAGGATGCAAACCAGAGAAACAAGGGGTCAATATACTTAACTCCTTGATTAGAAATATTTAATTTGACTAATAATTGAGAGAGAAGGTTAGCCAATTGACTAATTGCTATCCCAATAAAACTAGATTTGTATGGAATTAAATATGGCTTTGCTTTAGCTTGATATTTGTTAATCAGATCAAGACAATTTTTCTCTAGTTCAGCAGAGCATAAAACTAGAATATTAAGTTCTTGAAATTTACTTTGACTTAACAAAATTTCAAGAAGACGCCAACTGTAGGGAGCAATGCCACCATTATGTATACTTAAATCGCCTAACCAATAACCTATTTTCATTGCTTTTCTCTAAATATATCTCTCTTTGTCAAAAAGATGTTTGTTGATTAAAGATTCTTCTTGTCTAATTCCACCAAAACCCAAAATTAACTCTGCGATCGTACCTAAACCAACGCTAAAGCAACCTAAGCTTCCTATATTTCTATAGTTGTACATAGTTGCGTCTCGTTCAGTTGAATTGATTCACATATTATGTTGAAGAGATACTAAATTGCAACTTATATGCAACTTAAATGAAACTCATATGTAATATATTCAAAGTGGATTTATTTTTCTGTTAAAAGACACCAGCAGTTCTAAGCGAAGTTTATCCTAGTTCGCTCTTGGAACATGGGCTAAAGTACTAATACTGTAGGTATAACTGAGCAAGTAAGCTGTAAAGTCGCACCTACCTTTTTTCTCGATAGGACTTTTGAGCCAGCCCACAAATCCCGTTAGCTTCTTCTTTCTTGATTATATTTAAGTTCATAACTAAATTCTTAATAATCAATCTGAAGACGTGGAATGTGGATTGAAAAAATGTTGCATATGAGTTGCAGTCTAGTATCTTAGTAGCATAATATGCGTATCAACCCACCTTGACGGGATGAAGCTTGAAAATGTAAGAAGCTAGTCCTTTCAAATTAGTATGAGCAATACTGACTTTTGGCTCAAAAGCTTGACAGAATTTGAATAGTTTAGACCTAGTTAATACTAACTTGTGAACCCAATTCATCAGTTGTACAAAGAATTAATGAATTAGGAGTATTCATTGTTTATTGTACAAGATTCAGTTTGCATTTTATCTGAGTTTAAGCAGGTAATTTACCATGACAATTATCGCAAATAAAACAGTACTTTTAACTGGTGCCTCACGCGGTCTAGGAGTTCATATAGCCCATGCCTTAGCAAAAGAGCAAGCAACCATAATTGGTATTTCTCGCTCCAAGACTGGGCTGAATAAAACACGTGATGAAGTCAAATCTTTAGGTGGTAAATTTATTGGTTTTACTTTTGATATCACAAACGTTGAACAGTTATCAGTGCTAATACAGCATATTAATAACACAGTCAGCCCAGTTGATATTTTAATTAATAATACTGGAGTAGAAATTTATCAATCTTTCGCCAATTATTCTCTGAAGGATCTCCAATCAGTATTGACAACGAATCTACTAGCTGCAATGGAATTAACCCGTTTGTTATTGCCAACTATGTTGGAGCGGAATAGTGGTCATATTGTTAATATTTCTTCTTTAGCTGGTAAAAAAGGAGTTCCTTACAACAGTATCTACTCAGCAAGCAAAGCTGGTTTGATTATGTGGACTGATTCTCTACGCCAGGAATTAGCTAGCACTGGTATAAATTTCTCAGCAATATGTCCAGGATATATCTCTGAAACAGGGATGACTGTTGATAGTGGCTTGCCTATTCCCACATTAGCGGGTACGTCAAAACCAGAAGAAGTAGCAAAAGCAGTCATTAAAGCTATTCAGAAAAACAAAGCCGAAGTAATTATCAATGAAAGTGCGATCGCAGAATTTTTGACCAAAGTAATGTTTGGTATTGGACAAGTTGCCCCACAATTTGTAGATGCGGTTTACCGTTGGATTGCTGTAGCTAGACTTAACCAAATGCGTGCAGAAAATTTTGCAAAAAATCAATATAACCGTGCTTGATATTCACAGTTTTACTAGGAAAATTATTAAGGTAATTTTCCTACAAGCACTTGATGATAAGGACTCATGTAAAAATAATTTGCATAATTAAGTAGTAATTCTGGGTTTAATTACATAATTCCATTCACCACGAAAAGAGTTACGCTCAATTGCAATAGCATTAAACTCTTGGTCTGTAACTTTCATACCTGTTGGGTAGCGATATTTATCTAAACTCGCTTCTACTAGTAATCCTTGTTGAGTGGTAGTATTGCGAATTAAATTAATTACGACTTGCAAGCTAGTTAAAGCTAGGCTTATATTTTCTCAAATTAAAGGAGTTTTATGATGAATGAAAAGAAAAACATCAATTTGAGAGGATTTTATAATTTAAACAATTTTGGTGATGACTTACTTCTTATTTCAATCCTAGAGTTTTTAACTAAAGAATTAGGATTTACAAGTAAAAACGTAAATATTTACATAGAGAAGAAGAGCGAATCATTAGCAGAAATTAAATTTGATAGCCAAATAAAATTACAATACTCTATAGAGTTTCCAGATGTAGTTCGTCAACGCCTAAATCGAATATTTGAAAAAATTCATTTGCCTCTAAAAGTTCCACCTCCGCATGAAATTGGCAAAAATATGTTTGAAGAAGGAGCATCAAAAAAACTACAATTTTTAGGTTATTGTATATTTGCTTTTCTTAATTTAATTATTATCGTTATAGATTTAATATTGTATAAATTTTTCCGGAAAGCTTTATTTCTTACAGTCTATTTTAGCTTTGTAGAAAATCTAGATTTAATTCATTACATAGGAGGAGGTTACTTTACCGATAAATGGCGATTGTCTCTTATTGCTGAATTTTTTAATATCTTTTTAGCAAAAACGTTAAATCCTGGTTTAAAAATTATTGGTACGGGATTAGGTTTAGGACCTTTTAATAATAACCTAGCTCGAAAAATGTTCAATTTTATCGCTAAAAGATTTGATTATTTATTTGTTAGAGAGAATGAGTCTTTGGAGCTACTTGAGGATTTAAATGTTGATATATATAAAAAAGTACTGGGTGATGACGTTATCCTACTTTTACCTTATCTTGAAAATTTGAAAAATCAAGCTAATATAAATCAGCAAAATTATAACAATATAATTGCGCTTAATCTTAAAAATTTTCCCGATCATGATTATTCATTAATAAAGGAAAATCTGGAAAATTATATGAAATTAATAGAAAATCAAAATTCTAAAATTGAATATTTTTGCTTTGGGAGAAAACCAGGACCTGATGATCGCAATTTAATAGAAATATTTGATAAATATTTCTATGAGAATTTAGTTATTCACGATCCTTATGAAGATGGATGGACTAGTTTTCTTGAAAAATTGGCAAAAGCCGATGTAGGGTTAGGTTTTGCATATCATTTCAATGTTATTTTGACTTTGTTGAGTATTCCTACGATCAGTGTTTATTCGGGAGAGTACTATCGGCAAAAAATAACAGGGGTTATGAAACTACTGAGTAAGGACTCAATAGTTTGGTCAATTGATAAATTGGCAGTGGAAAATTTAGTTGAAGGTTTGGATTTTGCAAAGGTTTTAAAGCAAGGCCTCGTAGAAGACAAAGTAAAACATCTATATCAAGAGATGACATCAGAATACTTGAGTGCATATAAAAGTTTACTGAATAACATCCCTCTTGTGTCACTTTCCGGGGTAAGCAAGTAGTAAATCAGTTACATGACCCAGAAGCAAAACCGGGTTTAAGACGAAGTTATCTGTCCCCCTAACTGCCAGTTTTCCTTCTCCTTTCCTACAAGCACTTGATGATAACAACCGTTTAGTTAACTCAATTACTGAAGTGACTAACCAATCAGTTGAATTGGTTCGGCAGGGATTATATGAGGAATTTCTCGTGTAGCAATCCATGAATTTCTTAACCGCGCTTTGGTGCCTCAATCCTAGTTGTGAGCAAATAAGCCAGCTATATGCTTGCAATTGGCTTGTTACTCGCATCACCGCTATTTAAACCTTTGGCTTTTGAAGAGAAACCATGAACCTTTTCCGCCTTCTTTTACGCACTTCTGCTCTTCTCCTCAGCCTTGCTGTATTAGCTGGCATCCTTAGTGGCGGCTGTGCTGCTGGTCTGATTGCCCTAATTAATGCCACATTGAGTCAAAATCAACCATCGACTAATACGTTAATTTGGAGCTTTACTACTCTGTGTCTGGTGCGGCTTATTGCTAATTTCGCTTCTCAAGTTTTGCTTATCCATCTTTCAGAAAAAGCGATTCTCGACCTGCGGATGCTGTTAAGCCGCCGTATTCTTGCTTCTCCCTTACGTCAGTTAGAACAAGTTGGGGCTTATCGTCTTCTTGCTGCCCTCACTGAAGATATCCGAACAATCTCCAGCACAGTTTTTATTATTCCCTTTTTCTGTATAAACACAGCCATTGTGATTGCTTGCTTGATCTATCTTGGTTGGCTCTCTGACACTGTGTTCTTTGTCGGTGTTTGCTTTCTGTTCTTGGGAATATTCAGCTATTTACTACCCATGATGAAAGCCATGTCTTTACTGAAATTGGCTCGCGAACAGGAAGATAGGTTATTTAATCATTTCTGCGCTATAACTCAAGGCACAAAGGAACTGAAACTGCATCGCCAGCGACGGCAATCATTTCTTAAAGAAGACCTTCGCACTACTGCCCTATCATACCGTCGTCATAACGTTATTGGTATGAGTGTTTTTGCGGCTGCTGCCAGCTGGGGACAAATTCTATTTTTTGTCGCTATTGGTTTGCTTTTATTTTTTCTACCTTCTTTAACAAAGATTCATCCCGCAATTTTATCTGCTTATGCCCTAACTATCATCTATATGATGTCACCGTTAGAGCACATAATGAGTATGCTGCCTACTATAGCCAGAGCATTAGTGGCATTAAAAAAAGTTGAGTCTCTGGGTCTTTCATTGCCTAACAATTCAAACGAAACTACCTCTGTTGCAGCACTTCCCTCAGAAAAATTTTGGCAGTGTCTAGAATTAGTGAACGTTACCCATAGCTATTATCAAGAACGAGAGGAGACAAACTTTATTCTTGGCCCTATTAACTTAAAATTCAATCCGGGAGAATTAGTTTTTATAGTCGGAGGTAATGGTAGTGGTAAGTCCACACTCGCTAAATTGATTTCTGGTCTTTATATACCTGAAGCTGGAGAAATTTATTTAGATAGGAAGCTGATCGACAATCACAATAGAGAGTGGTATCGCCAGCAATTTTCAGTCGTATTTTCTGACTTCTATCTTTTTGAGCGTTTACTTGGTTTGGATAGTAACGACCTAGATGCTCAAACTCAAAACTATCTTGTCCAACTACAACTTGATCATAAAGTTAAGGTCAACAATGGGGTGCTTTCTACCACAAACCTTTCTCAAGGACAGCGCAAGCGCCTTGCTCTACTCACTACCTATTTAGAAGATCGCCCCATTTATATGTTTGATGAATGGGCTTCAGATCAAGATCCTGTCTTTAAGGAAATATTCTACACACAACTTTTACCAGAACTAAAAAGTAGAGGCAAAACCGTATTAGTTATTAGCCACGATGATCGATATTTTCACATTGCAGACCGGATAGTCAAGCTGGAATACGGCAAAGTGAAATATGACAAAAATCCTGCATTAATTAAAATTTGATGTATGAGGAAGACAAAAAATGTTTTTAAATCATCTAAAACCGTTTGTACACTCTGATTTTTTAAACAACATTTCAGAAAAAATCATTACGTGAAAAACAAGGTAGAAGATTGAGAGAAGAGATAGACAAGTCAACCACAATATCTAGAGGAGAGATAAATCAGATGAAAAAAGTATATTTTATGTTCCATGACATGGGTGCAGGTCACCGTAGCACTGCCAATGCTTTGAAAGAAGTTATCGAAAAGCGAAAATTACCATGGGAAGTCCAAACTGTAGAGGTTTTTAAAGAAATATTTGGAACGAGTCTGCCCCAGTATGTATACAACAAATTTGTACTTCAAAAGAAGTGGGCAAAAATTATTAATGATCCTCTATTAAATCCTTTGTTCAGGTTGCAAATTCACCTTCATCATTCTGCTTGGCGAAATCTTCTTCAAAACTATTGGCGTCAGCATAAGCCTGACATCGTAATTTCATTGCTCCCAAATGTGAATCGAGTTCTTTGCGAAAGTTTACGGGCAGAACTGCCAGACGTCCCTTTCGTTACTGTGATGACAGATTTTGCCGACTGTCCTCCTAACTTCTGGATAGAGCCACAAGAGCAATTCCTTATTTGTCCTTCGGAACGAGCAGTTAAACAGGCACAATCTTTCAATTATTCAGAGCAGAGAATTTTCCGTACCTCAGGAGTAATTATTCATCCTCGTTTTAATGAGCCTATTACTGTTGATCGCCAGATTGAGAGACTACGTCTGGGACTAGAGCCAGATTTACCCACTGGCTTAGTTATGTTCGGAAGTCATGCTTCAAAGGAAATGATAGAGATTGCTAAATGTCTGGAGCAGTCGTCACTGAAGCTCCAACTTATATTTGTATGTGGGCGCAATGAAAAGCTAGCAAGAGATTTACGAAATAGTCAAAGTCGCTTACCAAAGTTAGTTGAAACTTTTACCAGTCAAATTCCCTACTATATGCACTTATCCGATTTTTTCATTGGGAAACCAGGTAGTGTTGGTATCAGTGAAGCTGTAGCAAGGAATTTACCAGTAATTACAGAATGCAATACCATCACACTTTTTCAGGAGCGTGCTACCACTGAATGGCTTACGAATAATGAGTTTGGTATTGTAGTTGAGAATTTTCATAATATTAACAAAGCTGTAGCAGAACTAATCCAGCCTGAAAACTTTGCTCGCTATCAAGCTAATGTTAAATTTTACAAAAATCAAGCTGTATTTGAAGCTGTTGATATTTTTGAAAAAATCCTTGAACAAACTAAATCACCGTTGTTGGCAACGACGAGTTTATACCATCGTTAATAAATTTGCAGTCGAGTCGTCTAGAACTTTAGCTCCAGGGAAACCCCGCCTTAAAGGAGAATTTATATGAAGTTCGATTGGCTGATTATAGGTGCTGGATATTCTGCTTGCGTAATCGCAGAACGAGTTGCTAATGAGCTTGGACAAAGAGTACTAATTGTCGAGAAACGCGATCATATTGGTGGTAACGCTTATGATTACTACAATGAGCATGGCATTCTTGTTCATAAGTACGGGCCACACATATTTCACACTAAGTCGAAAAAAGTTTGGGACTACCTCTCGAATTTTACCCAGTGGAGATATTACTATCACCATGTTCTGGGAGTAGTAGAAGGAAAGAAAGTTCCTATTCCTTTTAATCTTAATTCTCTCTATGCTCTTTTTCCTCCAAAATATGCAGAAAAACTAGAGAATTTACTTCTAGAAAACTTTGGTTTTGGGGTGAAAGTACCGATTTTAAAACTGCGAGAGAGCGCTAGTGGTGATTTAACATTTCTAGCTAATTACATTTATGAAAATGTCTTCCTTCGCTACACAATGAAGCAGTGGGGAGTAAAACCAGAGGAGCTAGATCGAGCAGTCACAGGGCGTGTTCCAGTTTATATCAGTAGAGATAACCGCTATTTTCAAGACCCTTACCAAGCTATGCCCAAGCTTGGCTATACAGAAATGTTCCGTAAAATGCTAGCTCACCCCAATATTAAGGTGCTTCTCAATACAGACTACCGTGAAATGATTAATGATGTGACGTTTAACCGAATACTCTGCACCGGGCCGATCGATACTTTCTTTGATTATATGTATGGCGATTTACCATATCGCAGCCTAAGCTTTCAGTTTGAAACTTTAGACCAAGAGAGGTATCAAGAGGTTGGAACCGTCAACTACCCCGACGACTATGATATTACTCGCATTACTGAGCAGAAGTATTTGTCAGGACAAACCTCACCCAAAACTACCTTAGTTATGGAGTATCCCCAAGCTTATGTCCCAGGAAAAAATGACCCATATTACCCCATTTTGAATGAGGAAAATCGCGAGCGTCTTGACCTTTATATAAAAGAAGTGGAAAAACTTAACGGTACAGTGTTGTTTGCAGGGCGACTTGCAGATTATAAGTACTATGACATGGATCAAGTAGTAGTACGAGCACTTGGTCTGTTTGAGAAGCACATAGCGGGTCAGTAATGACTAGGAGTAATTGAGCTACTACCCAACTATCTGCTCCACTGATGACTACGAGGATTGGGATTGCAACGATGTTTAGTAGCACGGCAAGCTTATTTTGTTGGATAAATAAATATCTATCATTTCAAGTAATAAAGCTTTAGCGGATTTTATCAACCCAGCATTTTAGTCTGGACGTGTTACTAGCAATTTGATGTTGTTTAGTACCCTTAATTCTTGAGAGGGCAGGAGACAGAAGGCAAAAGAAAAGGTTTTATAAATTTTAGTTCTGCTCTATGAATGGACATGAGTACTAAGAAAATTTTCCTGTCATTCGTATTTGTACCTCATCCAAGTAGAGTTAATGAGTTGGAGGTAAATCGATGAATGAGTTAGCGATCGCTATTTTTGGAGTTTTGGCAGTTTTGGTGATTTTGCAGACGCGTTATGCACTGGCTTTTGTATCATCACTGAGTTTACCAAACTCAAAGGCTATCCAAGATAAGTTGTTACCCAAAGCGGCAGTTATCCTTTCCCTGCGAGGAGCCGATCCATTCTTAGCCGACTGTGTGCGCGCTCTGCTCTACCAGAACTATCCGCAATACGACTTGCACATTGTCATTGATAGTCAGGAAGATCCAGCCTGGAATATAGTCAACGAAACGATCCAACAAGCCAAAGTAACACACGTCCAAGTCAGCCCCTTAATTGCTCGGTACAATACTTGCAGTCTTAAGTGCAGTGCGCTAGTTCAAGCTATCTGTGCATTAGACAATTCTTACGAGGCAGCGGCTTTTATAGATGCCGATGTCATCGCCCATACAAACTGGCTGCGCGAGCTAGTTGCACCATTAGTGGATAAGAGGATTGGAGCTACTACAGGAAACCGTTGGTATATGCCGCATACCAAACAGTGGGGTTCACTAGTTCGATATGCATATAATTCAGCATCTGTTGTCTCCATGTATATCTACAAATACGCTTGGGGAGGTTCCATGGCAATGAATCTCTCAGTATTGCGACAAGCGCAACTTTTGAAGACATGGACACAAAGCATTTCCGTTGATGCCCCAGTTCACAGAGCTTTGCAGAAAGTCGGCTTAAAAGTGAAATTTGTGCCTACAGTTATGATGATCAATCGAGAGGAATGCAATTTAGCTCAATGTTTACGCTTCATTAAACGCCAATTACTCATGCCACGGCTCTATCACCCGAAATGGATGCTGTTTTTTGCCCAGGTATTAGCACCCACATTTGCTCTTGTAACAGCAATGGGACTACTGCTAATTTCCTTAGTCAGTGGCAACATTGCTGCCGCAGGTTGGATTGGGAGTGGGTTCATCGGTTATATTCTGGCAATGGCTCTGTTGCTTGCACTTTTAGAACAAAGTGTACGACGAGTGGTTAGGGGGTATGACGAGCTGACGAAGAGCTTTTCGTTTCAATTTATAGCAAAAATTTTGCTGGCAATTCCGTTAGCGCAATTAGTTTCTGCGCTTGCAACAGTATTAGCTCTCTTAACGCGAAATGTTGAGTGGCGTGGTGTGATCTATCAAATTAAAGATCCTTACAACGTTAAATTACTTGAATATCATCCTTATCAAATCTCGCTTAAACCACTCGATAGTAAAGCTTCAATTGTTTAATGAAAAAACAATCTAGACTTTTCTTAGCGCTACAGCAAGGCTAAATAATGACAAAAATCCTGCGTTGCTGAAAATTTGAAAATGCAAGGAGAATCAAGCCATGCTTTTAAGTAATCTCAAGCAATTTGTTACAGATGAATTATCAATCAATAATTTAGAATACAAACTTTCATTACGTAAAAAACAAGATATAAGATTGAGAGCAGACGTAGATGGTGTTTTATCTTGCCGAGAATGGATTAAAGCTAAAACCAATAATACTTTTGATAGCACAAGAATAATGGGAGTTGTCGCTGCGGCAAAAGGAGCTGAAAATTATCTACCATACACTATCCCTAAAATCATTGCACAAATCTCTGAAAGCAGGATGATGGCTGATATCATTATCGGTTTGAATAATGGCTTTGAATGTCCAAGCGTTATTGACCGTTTTAGCTTACTTGACAATGTTCAAGTCATCCATCTATATACTAGTGAAAAGTTAGCGAATAATATCCCAGCTAAAATTTATGATAATGTCAGGTGTGAAGGAGAACCCTATTACTTCAAAAACATTGATTGCAAATATTCCAAGCACAGAATATTCGTTGTTCATCAAAAACAGGGAGAATATGCAGCAGGGAAAATCCGAATTTTAGGGGATATATATGGCTCGTTACTACTTAAAAGTATTGAGAATGGATGGATACCGCCTGCACTTTTAGTTACTTTTGATGCCGAATCTCAGTTTTTAGTGGAGCAAAAGTATGCATTTGTAGAGCCGAAATCTAACGGCTTAATGCTAATAGTCAGTAAATTACAAAAGCAACCAGAAATAGATATTCTAGGAGCAAGAAGTAGATTTGCTGTTTATCAGAAAGGTGTTGTAGATGGAAGTAAAGTTCTCCTGCCTAATTTTAATGAAGAGGTGCCTCCTCTGCAATTTTTTCTAGATACCGTTCATGGTAGATACAACGGCTGTAAGTCGATGACAGGAGGTGGCATAGTAGGAAAAATTGACGCACTTATCAGTTTGATAGTTGTGATTTCTCAAAGGTATCCAGGGACAAGAATTGAAGATACTCATCTTACTATATTAGCGAAATATGCAGACTTCACAGCTGAAATATTTACAAATGTTGTTTCTACAAATAGAACTCCTAGTCTGACAGAAATAACAATAAATCAATTACCTAGAAAAGCTTGGGTTGAGCAAATATATAGATGGAATAGTGGTTATCAAGGCTTAAAGTTATGTTATGGAAAACATAATATCAAGTCAATAGTTTCTGATGAATTTCCTTGGTCTATTTGTACGGCACCAATTGATTTTTTGAGAAGGTTAAAAAGAAGAGATAAAGTAAATTTATCTACGGCAATTCACAAATTCAAAGTTTTAGCGATCGCCTTTGCCGCGTCACGAAACATCAAGAAGAGAAGTTTAGAGAACCCTGACATATTACAAGGAAGCCAAGCAAAAGCTTCGTGGTGAGGTAGTGTATTCCTGTTGCCTTGCGTCACAAAGCAACTACCGTAGATGCGCTTCACGCGGCTTCAAGGTAGAGTATCCGTAAGGGTGAAACTAAAAAGATTCTGACAAAGTTAAATGAATTGAATGCCATCTTTATCAAATCTCGTTTCAATTACTCGATGGTAAAAGTTCAATTGGCTAATTTCACAAACAATAGAGAATCATCATGAATGCGACAACTCTCAACTTAGGTACTATTCAAGAAACCTTGCTGATTACGCTATGGGCACGGGCGGTTGAACTGAACCAACTCAATCCTATTCTGACTGATCCAAGAGCTGCCCAGATCCTTACTCAGATTGACTATGACTTCCAGAAATTCTTTCAGGAGAAAAGCTCTCAAACTACAGTATGTATTCGAGGTAAAGCGTTTGATCGCATAGTTAGCGAGTTGCTACAAACGCATCCTCAAACTCCTATTTTAGAAATTGGCGCGGGTTTAAATACTCGATTTGAGCGATTGGATGATGGAAACCTGCGCTGGTTCGATTTAGATTTACCAGATGCAATGAAAATAAGAAGAAGGTTTTTTGAGGAAAGCGATCGCCGTCAGTTCATTTCAGCTTCAGTGTTTGAAACAGATTGGATAGAGTCAGTCAAAGCCTCAACAGATAAGCCTATCTTATTTATTGCAGAAGGAGTTCTACTTTTTTTTTCTGAGCAACAGATAAAGGCTTTATTTGCAACATTAGCAGAACATTTTCCCGGTTCTTGGATTGTATTTGATGCAATCTCCGAAGTTTTGCTAGCAGTTCGACATAGATTCGATGCAGTCAAGCATACGAGTGCTAGATTTCAGTGGGGAATTCAGAACATCCAGGAAATAGAGGATTGGGACTCAAGATATCAATTACATCGTTCACTATACATTCCAGCAGACTTCACCCAATACTTGACGAGATTCCCCCGCATGGAACAGATATTGATGAGATTATTTCCAGCTTTTCAACGCATGGCTGGAGTACACCTAGTTAAATTCCAAAATTTTGATTGAGGACAATTCCAACCAAAAATTCCTGTGATTGCGTCAAAAGTTTTATTTAAGTGAACTGCCAACGAAAAAAATTAGTTGGCAGTTCGTTTTGTTTTAAGCTTCTGGCAATAGTTTGAAAACAGGCTCTAGTCTTTATCCGAGTAAACAATGTACCAATTTGAATGGAGATTCTGAGAAATGTCATGTTATCATGACATTTACTTCTATTCCTGACTTATCAAAGTAGCTATTTTTGCGACTTTTGTTATGATATTTTGACATTTTGATCCCGAAAGAGTTTAAAAATTCGTGGCAGCCTTAAAAACAGGTCTCACACCCCCTTGATCCCACCGGGAGGTTAATGGTTATTATTTTTTAACAAAAGGCTCCTCTACTCTCAAAAAACAAAAAGTGCTGACCTTGGCATAACCAAACAATTGAAAGGGAATAGCCCGCAATTTAAAACAAAACACACTGAAAACAAAATAGCTAAGTAGAACAGGGAGTCAACAATCAAACAGCTGAGTAGATTCTTAGATTCAATCAACCACTTTTAACAAGAGGTATATCATTTACCTTTCAAACGACTGGAGGCCAAATTCATGGCAAAAGAACGCCCACCGCTAGAAGAGATGACATTGCGGCAACTACGCAGAGTTGCTAGTGAATATGGAGTCTCTCGCTACAGCCGAATGCGTAAATCTCAATTGCTGGCAGCGATTCAAGACGTAGAGCGCAGCAAAGTTTCTATTAGCCAATCTCGCTTAATGGAGGCACAGGAAACCGTGGAAGCAGCAAAATTTGAATTGGGTCAGGAAGATCGTAATGGCGGTACACTTGCTGATGTAGATGAAGGAATAGGTGACTTACCTGCTGGTTATGGTGAAAGCCGGATTGTGTTGATGCCTCGCGATCCCCAGTGGGCTTATACTTATTGGGATGTTCCTAACAACCACAAGGAAGAACTGCGCCGTCAGGGAGGACAACAGCTGGCACTGCGCATATATGATGTGACAGACATAAGCTTGGATTATCAAAGTCCTCATAGCATTCAAGAGTATCCTTGTGATGAGCTAGCACGGGAATGGTACTTGCCAGTACCGGTGAGCGATCGCGATTACGTTATCGACATTGGCTACCGTTGTGCAGATGGGCGTTGGCTAGTACTAGCCCGTTCTGCTCCCGTACACGTTCCTCCTGTTTATCCATCCGACTGGATTGAAGATGTTTTCTTGACCGTCAATTTTGACGAAGAATTACGTAGTAAGACATTCTACGAACTCGTTCCTCCTGCCAAGAAAGTTGCTACTGCCACTGGTGCAAACGGCAATGCCATTTACGACCAAATCTTTGGCATGGCAGAGTCTGTAGAGGCAATGCGGGTTGCTGGTTCACTGTTTGGTTCAATGCAGCACGTACCAGGCTCAATGGTTCCAGAACAAGCTATCAGTTCCTATGTCTTCCCATCTGGTGTCGGAATGTGGGCTGTTCCCACCGTATCTGGTTTAACCATGTCTGGTGTTGGTATGTCTGGTGTTGGCTTTTCTGCCTCTGCCGTACCAATGCGTCCGCGCCAGTTTTGGTTAATTGCTGATGCTGAGTTGATTGTCTACGGTGCAACTGAACCCGATGCGACTGTAACAATTGGCGGTCGTCCGATTAAGCTTAATCCAGATGGAACCTTCCGTTTCCAGATGTCCTTCCAAGATGGCTTGATTGACTATCCAATTATGGCTGTTGCTGCCGATGGCGAACAAACACGTTCAATTCACATGAAGTTCACTCGTGAAACTCCATCACGCAATACCAACACCAAGGAAGAAGCTGTTTTAGAATGGCTGTCTTGAAATTTGGGATTCCAAATTAAGTAAGTCAACAAAAATAAACTAAAAACACAGATCCCCGACTTCTGACCAGAAGTTGGGGATTTTATAACTAGAATCCTGTATCCTGCAAAAACTTAAAAATAGCTGTATTTACTTCTTTAGAAGCTCCCATTGAGGCATCATGACAGCACTTAGATAAAATTTGCAACCTAGAATTAGGAAGACATTGATGCAATTTTTCACCATGACTAGCAGGAAACCAGCTATCTTGATCACCCCATAAAACTAATGTGGGACATTGAATATTACCAAGATTTTTTTGGATATTACTGAGTAAATTTGGTTTATTTGCTTGAAATTTCTCAATTTCTCGTGCAGCTATTTGTATCTCTTCAGCTACTTTGGTAAGAGTACCAGGAAATTCAATAAACGGGTGAGTGATCCAATAAACATCTTCTTGAGTCAAAATTGATGGATCGAACAGTACTCCGCGCCGTTCTATTGCCATAACTTCTTTAACAAATGGTGCTAACAGATATGCTAAACGCAAAGTATCAATTGTTTGCACTACTTCCAGTGGAGTATGAGCAAGTAGTGACATTCCCCAATGGGGCAAACGTTCAGCAAAAATAGGTACATTTACTACTACTAATCGCCCTATTAACTGTGGATTTTCTTGAGCAAGAGCAAGACCAACTAATCCACCTAAAGATTCTGCCACTATTGCTACAGGTTCATCAGTTAGTTCCCGAATTATTCGCTCTAACTCAATTACCTGATGACCACTTTGTTCTCGACGAGAGACAGGTTTCTCTGAAAAACCGTAACCTTTGGCATCAAAACAAATCACCCGAAAGTATTTAGATAATGGCTCAATGCTGTGACGCCAATTGTAGCTCCAGCTACCCATCCCATGTAATAAAATTAGGGGTTTACCAGTACCTATTTCACCATAGGCAATTTGTACAGGATAACCATGAGCATCAGTAATTGTTAGACTTTGCCGCCCTTGCGGAAAAGTCACTTGCCACCAATCTTTCATTCTTTTTGTCAATCACTTTTTTAATTTCCAGTTAAAACTCCCCACAGCAGTCTAATTAGTAGCACAGGCAATGCGACTAACACAATGGTGACAACTAATAATCCAATCAAAACTACAAAGACAAACCACCCATCTGCACTTTTCCTGTGGCTGGGAAACTTTAGGTATTCTTCTAGCAGTTTAATATTGTATTCGTTTGCTGTCCAAGCAAAGTCAAAAAAATCTCCTAATATTGGAAACGCACCGACCAAGCCATCAATTATGATATTGACAACCATTCTGCCCAAAGTAGCTGCTGGCGTACCTAAGCGTGCTGCTTCCAAAATAATATAGGCAGAAAGCATAACGCCCAGAAAATCACCACCAATAGGTATTAATCCTATAATGGGGTCTAAACCAATACCCAAGTTCGTTCCAGGAATCACAACAGCTTTATCTAGTAGCCGACTCAGGTAACGTAACCGCCTCAAGGTGGGTGCTCTAACTTCAGATTCAATTGTGTAAAAGCGAGAGAGTGGTTTAGACATAACAGCGATCGCATTTTTCTTACTAAATCGCAAATATTCTACTCTCGTCTGGAAAATTTTCAAGTATATTTTTTGCTATAAGTAACAATAATTACTATATTAGTCATTGATCATTGGTCATTAGTCAGTAGGGGCGGGTTTTACTGATTATCTTTGGGTTAAAACCGACAATTTCTCTTTTAAACCCGCACGGCAGTCGCTACAACGCGCTTAACCCACGCAACGCGCTGCCTCCCGTACAGTAGTTGGTTTATTACTCTCCGCGTCCCCTGTCCCCTGTCTCCTTATCCCCCATCTCCCCCATTTACATTTATGACTCAAGAATTAACACAACAGTGGTTAACGGAAATTCAGACATTGCAACAGCAGGTAGCACAGTTACAGCAAGAACGTCATGTGGGATGGGAAAGTGCACAAAAATGGCGTAAACTTTACAACACAGAAGCAGAACAGCGCCGCACAGATGCTGAGTTCTCGAAACAAACGATCGCATCATTGAAAACAGAAATTGAGCGTCTGCGAGGTATTGAAGAAGAACGATTCAATGAGGTTACAGCTAAAACTGCAATCCAACAAGAAATAGCTCAAATTAAATCTTTAGAAGAATTGAAAGCTAAAGTTATTAGCGTCATTAAAGAACGCGATCGTCTGCAACAAGCTTTGAAAACAGAGCGAGAAAACCACGCCCAAACCCGTAAAAACCTTACTACCGCCTTGGGTGATGCAATTGATAGCTTGACACGAGAGCGTGCAACAGAAACAGAAAGTCAAAAGCAAAAATAAAACCGTAGGAATGGGCGATCGCTTCTAGTTTCCAATTGGCGGTGCTAATGGACGACGAGGTTTACCACCACCACCAATGCTATTCGACCCATTGTTGTCCACAACCTTCAAAACACCAATTATTTTGGTGAGATCGGCTTGGAGTGCTTTATCGTCATTAAAGTAATGTCCGGTAACTGCCTGATACTCCTGCTCGGCGCTATGGTCGATACAAAGATAGTTATAGTCAAAACCAGAATCGTCAACGACGTAAGCACCATAGTTCTGCATCGCTTGAAAAATCTTTTTGCCTGCTTTGGTAGTTAGCCCCAAACGTTTTACATTGACATTCGGCGGAATTGCCAGCAAAGAACCCATCACTAAAGCTGGGTTAGAACCCTGGTATTGTTGCGGTGCGCCTGCATCAGCTGCACGAGCTGGCCAACGGCGACCGGGGGTTGGCGATGAAGGATCGTAGTGCAGCCACTTACCCCAAATCACAAGTTTAAGTGCGTGACGAATAGGTGCATTATTGAACAACTCGCCTTTGCGAATACTCCCACCAATACTTGACATCCCTGAGCCACCATGACCACCATCAATGCCATCCCCGTAGATATCGGTCTTTCCAAACCAACTACCGTAAAATGGGCTGCCCTGTTGACAGCGAGCCGTTACGTTAAAAGAGACTAGAGTTCTGCCATCGGGTTTGAGAACGGCTGAGGAGTTGTTGGGAGTAAAATTTTGTCTTGCATCCGGAATAATCAGATCTTTTGGAATATTCAAAGGCTCCCCAGCTTCGGGATGCCACTGTGCCTGCTGTTGGGGAGTTTTACCTGTGCAGCGACCTTCGCCCCAAGCTCCAGGCATATAGGTTGGCACAACTGGATCTGTATTTTTTGTTCTAATTAGCCAGGTAGTGTCTACTCCAACACCTTTTGAGCCAATATGGACATCAACGTATTTAGCATTCGAGCCAATCGGCATATTCCAAATGCTATCGCAGGCGAACGGCCAGTTATATTTATCGCGTGGTTTGCCTGAACCGCATTTACTGTCGTCTACTTGGGCTATGAGACTGGGGGCAGCAGTTGAGCTCAGGTGTAAAAGCTTTTCCCTGCTATATCTCAGACTCAAGCTAAATTGATTTTGTGTGCTAACACTGCTTACTTCAGCTACATTCAGAGCATAGCTAATAGCACTCAAAGCACTGGGATCGAAAATTATCATTTGCCTCTTGTGTTTCCATCAAAGCTGGTAGAAGCTCACATTTAGTGAGTTTCTTCAATTAAGGCTGGTAGAGCCAAAACCTTGAAAAATAAAATTTGATTTCAAAGAACTTCACGCACCGATCCAATGTGAGCTTGCGTGAAACCGAAGTAAAGGTTGATTTAACTTGCGCAAGTTAGAATTGCTCAATCCTTGTTTACGGTAATTTAATTGAGTTATCGCTTAACAAGAACCTGCATTTCCAGCTCCTATTGTACTGAAGTCTAAGATTATGAATAATTTATTAAGCGATAAGTCTAATTAAGTAAAAGGGACTAGGGACTGGGTACTCGTGACTGGGAATTGGGTGGAAAGCGGAAAAATTATGGAAGGGGCTTTAAAACCCTCCCAAATTTTGCAACCTCCCCCAGTACCCAGTACCGGGAGCGGCGTTCCTCCCCCACCTTTAGGTGGGCGATCGGTGGGGGACTCCTCGCCGCTACCTGTTGAAGATTTGTCCAAAAATAGACCAAACCATTTCAAGATGTCAATAGCTTGATATTTATTTACTGTTTATTAAGTATCTTTATTGAAAACAGGGAACAGGAAAAGAAATATTTTCCTGGTCTCGTTGTGTGATTTATTACATAATCGTCTATCTTGCACAATTCTCAAGAAGAGCACTCTTGCTCTAGCTCTCGTTACCAGGTTGAACCTAGTAACGAGGGTTTGTGGGCTGTCGGGAGGATATCATAGTCCCATTGCCTGGGCTACAGCTTTAATTTCCGCCTCAATACCTTGTTTAAATTGGCTTTGGCTGTGTTTAATTGCTGTATCTGGATCTTTTAAACCGTTGCCAGTGAGGACACAAACTACTGTTGCACCTGTAGGAATTTGATCCTTTACTTGCAACAAACCTGCGACTGAAGCAGCGCTGGCTGGTTCGCAAAAAATACCTTCCTCTGATGCCAGTAGTCGATAGGCATCCAGAATTTCTGCATCTGTGACGGAATGAAAATTCCCCATACTTGCTGATTTGACTGCAACGGCTTTTTCCCAGCTAGCAGGGTTACCAATTCTAATGGCAGTGGCTACGGTTTCCGGATGTGCCACTGGCTTACCTGTTACTAAAGGAGACGCACCAGCAGCTTGGAAACCCATCATCCGAGGTAAGCGATCGCACTTGCCAATTTGATGATATTGACAAAATCCCATCCAATATGCTGTGATATTTCCCGCATTTCCCACAGGGATGCACAGCCAGTCGGGAGCATTGCCCAAGGTATCGACTATTTCAAAAGCTGCTGTTTTTTGTCCTTCCAGGCGAAAAGGATTAACTGAATTCACCAAAGTCACTGGATAGCTTTCAGCCATTTCCCGGACAATTTCCAGCGCGCAGTCAAAGTTCCCTTTGATTGCCAGTACCTCTGCTCCATACAGTAACGCCTGCGCCAGTTTACCCAATGCCACATACCCATCGGGAATTAATACAAAAGCACGCATTCCCCCACGTTTAGCATAAGCCGCCGCCGCCGCCGAGGTATTGCCAGTACTTGCACAAATTACAGCTTTTGCGCCAGCCTCCTTAGCCTTAGAAATCGCCATTGTCATTCCTCGGTCTTTGAAGCTACCAGTGGGGTTAAGACCGTCGTATTTAGCAAAAACACGTACTTGTCTGCCAATACGTTCTGCGATCGCAGGAATTGGGATCAAAGGAGTGTTACCTTCCAACAGAGTCACAATCGGCGTTTTGTCGCTGACAGGCAAGTATTCACGATATTGCTCTATAAGTCCAGGCCAGGGTTGGCGATGAGGTTTAATAGCTGACAGGCTCAAAGTCACGGGATTTTAAAGCTTATTAAAGTGTTTTGTTTAGTTACTAGAGATTAAGGGCTAGGAAATAAAAAAGAAAAAGTATTTTTGACTTTTTCACCAGTCCCTAGTAATTAATGTAGAATGCCAGTTTATCTTTTTAGGTGCTTCTATGGAAAGCTTTGCACTACGTTTTATTAACTGCTCCTGCACAAGCTCGTTGTTTTCTGATGGAACAAAAATCATTTCCTTTGTCGTCGTTTAGTATACAAGTCGCAATATATTACAGTGGCAAATAGAAATTATATAATTTTTTAATAAATCTTCAAAATCGTTTATTATAATATCACTTAAGGTGTGAGTTAATTTTTGAATTTAATAAGCAATGTCTAAATCTAGTGTTTCTGATTTCGAGTCCCAAACTTTCTTGGCAACAAAGTTAGATAAATGTTTTTATCAGGCAGATCAGCAAGTCAAATTGCTTCACTTGCAAGCAGAAATTGACTGCCTCTTACAGCAATTACAAAATCTGAAATTACAGCGTATCGAAAGCACCGTCAAGGAAGAGTAGCTGAATTAATGGTACAGCCCATGCAACCATCGCTTCAAACGGCTATTACAGGTGCGACGCAGCTATATTTTTTGATTTGATTTTTGTAGTCAAATTTTGCGGCAAATAGCGCAAGGCTACATCTCTATCGCGCAATTTTAGCGGCATCACCCTATTACTCAAAGCGCTGATTTTTTTCTGACCAGCGCTTGAGTCTATAGGTATTGGCATTTTCTACCAGTAATGTCAGGGAATCTGCTGTTGAAAGCTTGGCGATCGCTGTCAAAAACTGTACAGAGTTATTGCTGAAATCTGTATAAATAATCTTACCAGTATCAGATAAGATTATTGTTCGAGGGCGGGATTGCTGTGGTTGTTGCTCCTGATCTTCATCTGAGGTTTGGTGCAGAGATTTTATTGCTTCTGTTGAAATAGTTACCACTGTTTCTGACTTCCCATTACCAGTTAAATCAATCTCTTGTACAGGCCAATAGCCTAACTTTTGTAACATTTGAGGAAAGCTTGGTATTTCACCGGGTGGTAGTTGCCCAGAAGTTTGTAATAATCGCCATACCGTTGGGAGTATAACCTTTACCCGCAGTCCATTTTGTTGGTAGAGCTGTTCAAGAGTAATAGGAGATGGCTGTACCCACTCCAGTGCTTCTGAGGTAAGCGCTAACGGAGATGGTTGCATAGCGTTGCTGTCATCTTGAGGAATTTTTTCATCTACAGCAACTAGTAGCTGTAATTCTGTGTTGCGCAAGCGTATACCCTTAACTGTTGCCGTAACGATTTGCTGTTCTCCACTAGCAAGCCAGACAACGATTTCGATGTCAGGATCGGAACTAAATCCTAAACTTTGCCAGAAAGACTTGATTGAGGAAGTTTTATTCGAGTTCAAATTTGCAAAGGGAGAATACAGCCAACGTTTACCGTTATGAAAAGCAGACACCTGTACTTGATACCAAGCTTGCTTTTCTATTTTTTGTGTCTCGGCAAAATTGGGTTGCCACCAGTCGGTGGGATTTACTGCTGCGATCGCCTGTACCGAACCAATAATCCGGCTAGGGTGAGTGGGGTTAATTTGCAACTGTTGTGCAAGTAGACTTTGGATGTATGCAAAAGATTCTTGGGAAAGTTTGGTTTGTTCCTTCAAGAAAGAGTTGGTACGTTCGTGTCCGTACTGAACTGCTAAAATTAAGGCTCCCCAAGCTTGCACCTCCGAGCGATGAGGATTGACTTGCAGTGCTGCCTCAACGCGACTCCACAACCTTCCTGCATCCGCCTTTAGTAAAGTAGTAATTTCTTGGGCATTCTGTGGTGATGCCTCAAACACCTGCAAAGCTTTTTCCCAACGCCCATCGATTAAATCTGCTAGCACTTGTTGACTAGGACTTACCCAAGTTGTATCAGCTTGCGTTTTCGTGAATTGAGAGTGCAAGCGAATCAGATCGATTTGTGCTTGTGCTGCTGCGGGCATTTTACCTTGGCGTTTTTTGCTAATAAATTGCAACCATTCCCATGCTGGCGTCCACAATCCACTGCGGGCAATAAGCAAGGCATTTTGGTAAGCGGAATCATTGAGAGCAGGAGATTGCAGAGAAACTTCTTCCAATTGAACAGGGTTGAGGATAAACTCAATTGGCTTGGCTTGATAAACACGTAGCTGAGGTTCAAAACCGACTGTTTGATCTACTACTAATTCTTTGGCACCACTACCAGTTACTTGCCGCCATTCGGGTAGTTTCCCAGAGGGACTTGTCCAAGACAACATGAGTTGGAGGTGGCTACGTTCGGGATTGTAGTGAACGATATAGCCATAGGCGATCGCATTAGTGCCTGAGGTACGCTTACCTTGCAAATAAAACCAAATACCAGGGGATGGTGTGTCACCATCAAAGCGCCCCACTTCACTCACAGGCAGGAGTGTACTCGAACCTTGGCGCTCAGAATTAGCATTGACTAAGGGGTTGAGGACAAATGATTCTTCTAGCCCAGTTACAGGCAACTTAGCCATCAAATTGTAGTATTTTTCTGGTTTGGATTGTAGTTCTAGGTTGTGCGATCGCTGATAGACTCTAACTTCAACTACATCTTTACAGTTTGACTGACAATTGGCACGCTGTTTGAGAACTGGCAGGACAAAAGCTTCTGTTGGATTAGCTTTTAAGGGTAAAATTTCTCCTGCCATCCACCCCTGTTTTGTAAGGTTGATTTGAATTTCGTCCAAGCTTTGAGGCTGTTCTGTACTATTGAAGGAAAATTTCACCCATGTAGGTATAAGCTGATTTAGCCAAGTGACTTTATCGGGATTTAGGATTAATTCAATACTCACCCAGGCAAAACCCGCAATCAAACCAACGCTGCCGAGCAAAACTGCGATCGCCACTATTGATGCCAGATGACTTCCTCTTCGAGCAGAAGTTGTCTTTGCCTTATTCTTTTGATGTAGAACCGACTTAGTACCTTTTTGAGAATTGTGTGTGAGAATTTTTCCTTGCCTTTTCTTCAAGTTTTTCTGTACTTTTTTGACTGTGTGCTTTTTCGTTGTGTTAGCAGAAGATTTATTTTGTTGATTCTGTTTATATGGTTTTGGCGCTGGAGGGATTGAGCGATCTACCATACTATTCTCAGTATATTTAACTATAAATAAAGTTATTTTTCTTTTATACTCGTCATCTTCCAATATTGCCCAAAAAAATAAAAGTGTTATTTTTTACAAATTGCGTAAATTTACTAATGTCATAATCAAGGAAACTTTAATAAGCTCTACCCTGGAGGTTATGTAAGTAGAGTGTAAAAAGTTGAACATTGGTCAAGCCTGGGTCATTACGTTATTCCTAGTAATGGGAGTCACCGGACTGCCAACAAAAGCAATCGCCATTCCTACAGAAAAGTTAGAGGAACAAACAGAAATATTCTCTACTGCTCTTGACGAGCCGATGGCACAAGTTACATCGGTTTCCCAGCTCAGGGACGTGCAACCTACAGACTGGGCTTTTGGTGCATTGCAGTCATTAGTAAAACGCTATGGCTGCATTGTAGGTTATCCAAATCGGACGTATCGCGGCAAGCGTGCTTTAACTCGTTACGAATTTGCAGCCGGATTGAATGCTTGCCTAGATCGGGTAAGTGAACTCATCGCTACAGCAACCAATGATACAATTCGCCACGAAGATTTAATAACTCTACAAAAATTACAAGAAGACTTTGCAGCTGAATTAGCAACTTTGCGCAGTCAAGTCGATAATTTAGAAGCTCGCACTGCCAAAATTGAAGCCAATCAATTTTCGGCAACTACCAAACTCAGTGGTTTATCAATAATTGGTATTCAAGGACGTAGCCGCAATCGTGCTGATATTTCTCCTAGAGATGGGATAAAAGATACAGATGATCCAGGTACAAACACTAATATTATCTATCAACACCTACTATTTTTAACAACTCAACTTAGTCCCCGCAGTTATTTATTTACTAGTCTTTTAGCTGCCGACGGTTCAACAGAACCCAGATTTAGCAATGATGTTTATCTTAGTTATGAATATCCCACCGATGCTCAGTTAATCGTAAGCGATTTCAATTATCACTGGCTGGTTACTGACAATTTAGCAGTGATGATAGGAACAGAAGGTGTCAGTATGACCACTGCTTTTCGAGGCCCTAATCGGTATGAAAGTGCTGCTACAGGGCCATTATCATGGTTTGCACAAAGAAACCCAATTCTAGACATTGGATTTGGTAAGGGTGGTATAGCTGTTGATTGGCAATTTGCCAAACGGGCTAGCTTGCAGGCAATTTATACCAGTAATACTCCTAGCAATCCTGGAAAACGCAACGGTTTATTTGATGGCAACACAACTGGTGCTTTGCAATTATTACTGACACCATCTGACGTTTTAGATCTTAGTTTATATTACGTTAATAATTATTCATCAGATGGTTGTTTGCTAAGTTTTGCAGGAGATGATTGCTTAACCGCGACTAATCCCGCAACAGGAAAATCAGAACCGCTACAAACAAATGCTGTTGGCGCTTCTATGAATTGGCAAATTTCACCTCGCGTTACTTTAGGTGGATGGCTTGGTTACACAAATTCTTATATTCCTGGCAGAACGGGAACTGTAGAGACAACAAATTACATGGTGTATCTTAATTTTCCTGATTTATTTGGCAAGGGTAATTTAGGTGGGATTTATTTCGGACAACCCCCAAAAATTACAAATAGCGATCTGCCCGTAGGAAACAATGTTCCTGACTTTATAGATACAGGTTTAGGACGTGCGGGCGGACAACCAGGAACAACATATCACATTGAAGCTTTTTATCGTTACCAAGTAACAGATAATATCAGTATTACACCAGGGATAATTCATATCTGGGAACCCGGACATACTCCAGATAGCGATCCAATTACTATGGGTGTTTTGCGGACTAGCTTTAGTTTTTAAGTAGAAGTTTATGAGTCGAGAAATATTGCAGAATTTAATTTATGTAATGAAGCCACACAAGATTTCTTTGATAAAACTTTATAAATAGCTCATGTTTTTTTCTCACAGCTAGCTAAATGAGCTATAAATACAAGCTTTTTAGTACAGTACACAAAAAATTGGGGCTTTCCGAGAATTCTCTCTTGTATATACTCTTTCAAAGAAGATAAATTTTGAATAGTTAATTGTCGGTACTAGGTATTAGGGAAAAAGAAAAAACTTTTCCTAATCCCCAGTCACTAGTCTCCAGTCCCCTTTACAAGTGCATCTATCAATTCAATTTGTATCGGCTGAAAATAAAGCATCATCAAGTGATGTCAATGGGCATGAATAAAAATTAAAAATATTTATGCCTATCTACCTAGCATTTTTTTTAAAACTCTACTTCAAAGTAGATAAGATTTTTATACACCATTCACCATTATGATTTGATTCAGCCAACTTAAAATCTTGATTGACAACAGATATATATATTTTGTGGGATGCAGTACTTGAATTCCATAAACTATTCATGCTGATTTAGAAAACTTTTTGAACAACAACTATTTATATGCATAAATTTAATCATCATCTGCTCACACTTATCTTAATAGTGAGTTCAGCTTCAATTACGACGCCCTCTTATGCTCAAAATGTGAAAGAGTCAAATCCAGGAGACACTGACAATAATGTTATATCAATATCTAATCAAATTGATATTACTACAGAACAAAATGTGCAACCTCAATTAAGTAATCAATCTAATTCATCCAATCAAGCTTTAGCTGTTAACACTGAACAAGCTATAACTAAACCTAACCCACGTATTCCTATATTTAGCAGAATTTTTCCTGTACCTTCTATGCAGCAGTAATCTAAATTAAGATATTTACTCCACGCTGCGATCGCGTAATTTCAAATCATAGCCCTCTCGGCGACAAATAATATCGTAGTAAACAACGGACTTAACTGATTGCCAAAACGGCATGAGGATAATTCCGTTAATTAAATTTAATATAATTAACAGTATAGTGGTAATTGTAAAATTATAATTACTTCCCGATTGTGTAAATAATAACTCAGATATTCTTGCAAAAATAATCCCTAATCCAAAACTTAAAATTAACCATAATAAAATTTGAATAGGCAGAGTAATCAAAAATGCCACAAATATAATAGCAATAATACACAGCGTTAAACCTTTAGTTAGTTTTCTACTCAATTTAATCGCTTGAATATAATTTATATTATCTTCTGTTACTAAAGGTAAATCAGTCAGAAATAAACGCGAGTTAAACCATAAAGGACTTAAATATACAGCTATTATTGTCGTAACAATAATTATTGTAAATAATAGATTACTATAAGGACTTGCTTGATTAGTCGGTTGAGAAAACACTCCAAAAATTGTTGCTAATATTAAATAAATTATTCCGGATATAAGAGAACACAGAATATAAAATACGCCAGGTGCACTCGACGCGCTTAACCCGACGCCAGGTACACTCGACGCGCTTAACCCGCAAGGGCGCACTGGCTCCGCAAGGGCGCACTAGCTCCAAGGGCGCGCTGCCTCCCCTATTAACCACTAACTATTAACTAAATTTATAATTGATTTCGTGCTTTGAGCCGCAAATATTTCTCTACCAATTGATCTGCAATCTGATTTGCTGGTGCATCGAGTACTAAGACACCTTTTTGTTTGAGTTGTGCAAATGCCACTTGTCTTTGTGCTAATAAATCTAGGGCAACCGCACGCCTGTAAGCAGCACTAACATCTCGTGAGTTCCCCTCTAGAAAAAGAGGAGTATGCGCTAGAACATCCACTTGCGGATCGCGCAAGGTGACAGCAAAGGGAAGATAACGGGGAGTAAGACACGAAAGTGCAGCAAGGAGTTCACTAGAGGCAGTGACATCTACTATGTCAGTGATAATGACTACAAGTGCTCTACGGCTTTGCTGCTGAACAACATGAGTAACAGCACCCATATAATCAGATTCCAGCAATACTGGTTGAATTGGAGTCAGGCGATCAATTAAAGTACTTAAATGTTGTTGTCCACGTTCTGGGGAAATCCATGCGTGCATTTGCCGATCAAATACACCTACCCCAACGCGATCGCCTCGATGTAACCCAGCCAAAGCTAGAGCCAAAGTTGTATTTAAACCCCAGTCAAAGCGCTGCAAATTATGTACTTTTGCTGTCATCAATCGCCCGCGATCCAGCAAAATCAGCAAAGTTTGCTCTTGTTCTGGTTCCAGCACCCTTACTAATGGAGGTGCATTGCTAGAAGCCCCTACCCGACGTGCTGTAGCTTTCCAATCAATGAACCGCAAATCATCTCCAGTGCGATAGTTGCGCAATTCAGCAAACTCTGTACCAATACCTAAACGACGAGATTGGCGAATTGAACCAGAAGATTGCAATGTCAAACGAACGGAAAGCGATCGCAACCCTACCAAATCTGGATAAACCCTAACTTTCAAACTTTGGGGAATCTTCCAATCACTCCAAGCTAATCCCCAAGCGCCGAGTTGTCGCACCTGAATATCTCCCCAAGCAAACTCTCCACGTTGAGTTGGGTGAACAGTATAGGTTAATTCTTGGGTGGCGTGACTATCAAGTGTGGCGCGTAGAGTTGTATCAGACACGCTAAACCCAGTTGGATAGTAATCGCGGATTTGAACTACTGCCTTGCTTTTCCCCGATGTAACTCGCAGCACAATCAAATTATCTCGCCCCACAGACAATCGCGCTAGTAATTCGCGCACCACCCCAACGCGATCGCGACGTACTCGTAAACCATCGACAACCATTAATGCCAGAACTACAGCATCAAATAGCAAGGTGATGACAATGCTAGTAGGAATACTGAAAAAAATTGCGAAAATAGAGGCGATCGCAATTCCTAAAATTAACAATAAATAAACTCTTTGAGAGGGTATCATTTCTTGGAAGATGGGAAAAATAAAGAAAATCAGCAGCAGGAAAAAAGAGATATTAGCGATCGCATTTACAGCAGATTTCAACTTTGTGAGGTATAGAAATACCCCTTCCTAACCCTCCCCTTGCCAAGGGGAGGGTTAGGAAGGGGCGTACCTCATGTACTTGCAAAACGCTGTATTATTTCCCAAACTGTTGCTTCTCCAAGTGGGCAATATCATGCATTGAGTTTTGTAACCATTCTTGAATATTTGGTTCCCATCCCTGAGTAAACTCGGTTTTCAACCAAGTATCAACAATTGTCAAAGCGGATTCTGGTGAAGTAATGAACCCTCCCAAAGTAAGGATATTGGAATTATTGATTGAGCGAGACTTTTCAGCAGCATTAGGATTTTCGCACACAGCTGCATAAACACCAGGGTGCTTGTTGGCGATAATAGCCATTCCCATTCCCGTGCCACATACTAGAATGCCCCGTTCTACTTGTTGGTTTCCTACCCTTTGAGCTACCACAGTTGCAGTCTCATAATAAGGCGTGGTGGCAGTGCGATCGCTAATACCTAAATCTTCTATTTCTATTCCTTTTTTTAGTAGATATTGCTTGACTGCCTCCTTCAGTTCAAACCCGTAAAAATCTGCTCCTAATGCAATCTTCATAGCTATTTTCCTCACTTAGTTTTAGAAAAATCTTACTGTTGTTATGACAATAATTTTTTTGGAACTTACGCATTTTCAACACAGACTTTTCCATCAAGCTCACCTTGGTACTGGCACTTTATTTAGTATCAACGCGATAACACCATCAATTTGCAAATTATCTAAAAGAGCCTCAGGTTTCAAAAGTAGACGATGACGCAACAACGGTGATGCAACTGTTTTAATATCATCTGGAGTGACAAAATCTCGTCCTGATAAGTATGCTGCTGCTTGTGCCGTCACAAACCATGCACCAGCTGCACGAGGTGATGCACCTAATGCTAAATCTGGGTATTGTCTTGATACTCTTACCAATCCAAGCAAATAATCAATGATTGCTTCCGAAACTTTCACTTGTTTGACTTCTTGTCGCGCCTGCAAAATTTCTGTTACTGTTGCCACTGGTTTGAGACGGACAATATCCAAACGTCGCGCTGCAAAACCCGCCTGGCGATTTAGTAACATTTGCTTTTCCGATGCTTCATCAGGATAATCTACTACTAACTTGAATAGAAACCTATCCAGTTGTGCTTCTGGCAGAGGATAAGTACCCTCAAATTCCAAGGGATTTTGCGTTGCAATCACCCAAAATAAATCTGGTAAAGGCAAACTTTCACCATCTAGTGTTACCTGCATTTCTTCCATCGCTTCTAGTAGTGCCGCCTGGGTTTTGGGAGGAGTGCGGTTAATTTCGTCTGCCAATAAAACTTCGGTAAATATTGGCCCCTTTTTCAAGGTAAAATTACGACTATTTAAATCAAAAATATTCGTACCAGTAATATCCGCAGGCAAAACATCAGGCGTGAGTTGAATGCGACGAAATTCCGCTTGAATTAACTGTGCAAGTACTTTAACGAGCAGTGTTTTACCAGTTCCTGGCACTCCTTCCAAAATTATGTGTCCACCTGCCAGTAGCGCCACAAGTATCTGTTGTATTAGGATAGATTGCCCGACAATAACTCGGTTCAGCGCTTGACTGAGGCGATTAAATACAGAAAGACTTTCGCTCATGTTGTGATTTATACTGAGTATAGTTAGATAGTAGTAGGCTTCATAAATTACGTACACTAAAAAGGTACTGGGTACTGGTGACTGGGGACTAGGTAGGAAACGTTCAAGACAGTCAATCACGGTAAAATTCCACAATGAGGGAATGAAAATCTCTTTCTCTGTACCCTGTTACCTATCCCCTGTTCCCTTTTTTCTCAGGGTTTGCCACCTCTGCAACCAGCCAATCAATTCTCGTTCACTGATGCGGCGTTTTCGATCTTGCTGTTGTAAAACTGCATATAATTCTGCTTCAGTATTACCTGTTTGCTGTTGCCAAGCATTAACTAAAGTTTGGCGATCCAAAAGTTCCGATCCCATTCCCAGGGCTTTTTGAAGTTGCAGTTGTTCTTCTTTACCTACCATCTCAACTACAAAGTCTGTGGATTCAGCTTTTTGCAGTACTGCTGCTAGGGCTTGGATATAAGCTGTGCTGTTATCAAGCTCAGGCATATCCAAAGTTGCCAAAGTACCAAAGCGATGATTCTTTGCCCAAACCAACACTGCTAGCAAGACGCCTATTTGTATCAATGCCGGAAATAATGGAGTTTGAGCCAAATAACCGAATATGTTACCTTTACCTTGACTCTGTCTGACATCAGCGTCTTTATAACCGTGGATATATTCATCCACAAATAATAATTTACCTTTTTGATTAACTAAATCAGCTAAATACTGAAAATTACTTAAATAATCTTGGTAAGCATTAGCGGCTAAATAGGGAGTAGTAGAAAAAATAACTTTTCCATTACCTTGCTTTTCTTCCCAAACCACACCGCCAAAGCGATCGCCCAAATATATTTTGTCCTTGGATATAGACGACTTTCGTCGTCGCGTTTCAATTTTGATATCACCTGAGGGTGATTTTTGCATAGTGCTAAATTCAGCTGCACTTACCCGTTCACGCACACCCAAGATAATTAAAGTGTTGCCAGCTTTTACCCATTCTTTTTCTTCGGACAAAAAAAATGGCTCATGTAACTGGCTATGGATTTGTAGGAGAGTTACAGGACGTTTTTGTGTTTTTAATTCTTGAAAAGGCTTTTGCCAGCGTATGATAGTAGTTCCACGGTCTTGCATAAAAGCATACCAAGCGCCATAGCCATCGGGAGCGCGGCTGTAGGTGGAACCACTATTGATTTTGCTACTACTAGGAGCTGCAATCAAGGTAAGTAAAATTATTACTCCTAAAGCGATCGCAATCAACCAGATAAGGCGGTTTGAAGATTTCATATCAAAAGGCTAATGGTTAATAGCTAATAGTAAGAGAGCAGTTAACTATTAGCAAATTAACTAAGTAGTCGTTCATAAATTACATACACTAATAAAACATGAAAAAACTTTTTCCCGTCTGCCGTCTGCCTTCTACTTATTAGCTATTTCCCCATACGCTTGGCAACACTGCTCGTAATTTTCAGAGTGAATCTCAGCATCACTAAAACATAATTGTTCATGAGTAGTAATCAAGGTTTCATATGGCTGGATTTGAGTACTAGATAATTGCAACAATTGCAAATATTCACCATCGGTGCGACTTGCTTTGTGAGGGAGAATGCCTTTTTCGTGCAACTGTTGCAACATTGCAAAATAAAGATAGCGGCAAGCATCTCGGTAGTTGCCTTGGCGATGTAATTCTTGCGATCGCCTCAAAAAGTTTGCTACTGACAGTTCATTGTCTGTGCTTTTTGGAGCAGAAATAGTAAAATTGCCCATACCAGACAGCTTGGAATATAAATAAGGACTAAATTCTCGCCATAACCGCCAACCTATCCAAGCTAAGAATAAGCCTACTAAAAGCCAAAACAGAAATTTCAGCAGCGATATCACCCAAGAATCTATTGACCATCCAGCAGGCAATTCTGGTAAGGTTTGATTGAATCTGGACAACTGAAATTCCAACCATTCTCCCACTTTTTGCTGAAACTGTGAAACTTGCCAGCCCCAACTGGTTTTTTCAAAGGCATCTGTTGTCATAGAGTTAGGATTTAGGAATTATTCCGGATGTTAACTTAAAATTTTTCGTATTTCTCATCACACTGAGCAAACAATAGGAATAAAGGTGGTGCAGTATCTTTTCTTTGCATTCAGTTTATGTGTCCCTGCTGTTTTGGTAAAGTTGGGTGTATCGGTGTAAAAATATGCGCGATCGCACTATATTTCTTTACTGACTGCGCGGATGGGTAGGTGTTGGAAAATCAGTTCTGAGAAAAATAGCTGAATTTATTACTGCATAAGGCTTTATGGGAATATTAGCTGATTATCCATCCGCGCTCCTTGCCTAGACTGGATTTCAGCCATTTACACTCTACCCAATCCAAATTTTTCATGCTATGATTGCCCCATCTGCGCCAACGAACCTTGAAAACCTCATATTGATTAAATTTCGGGCTACCGCGGTTGAAATTTCTCTTACTCCCTATTAGGGATTGAAACTCTGCACCAGCGCCTCCAGAACTTTTACTGGATAGTTGAAATTTCTCTTACTCCCTATTAGGGATTGAAACTGCCCTAAAGGACTGCCAAAACTCATCATCATCGTTGAAATTTCTCTTACTCCCTATTAGGGATTGAAACGCACTACGGGCTAGCAGGCTGCCATCTCTGCTGGAGTTGAAATTTCTCTTACTCCCTATTAGGGATTGAAACGCACTACTGAGGCTAAATAGGCAACACCCCTCTTAGGTTGAAATTTCTCTTACTCCCTATTAGGGATTGAAACTTCCTATCAAACTACGGTAAACCTATCAGACATCTGGTTGAAATTTCTCTTACTCCCTATTAGGGATTGAAACTCCAAATAAACTACCTCTACCTGCTCTTTTTTATGGTTGAAATTTCTCTTACTCCCTATTAGGGATTGAAACTTTTGATGATCTGCCACATCATCCATGTGAGTCAGGAGTTGAAATTTCTCTTACTCCCTATTAGGGATTGAAACCCACTAACATCAGAGCTAAAAGTAGCAGTAACGGAAGTTGAAATTTCTCTTACTCCCTATTAGGGATTGAAACTCCTTCCCAGTAGCCTTTACGACATAAGGGGAGATCTTAAGTTGAAATTTCTCTTACTCCCTATTAGGGATTGAAACATTGCAAAATGATTTACTGTTTCAATTTGGTATGTTGAAATTTCTCTTACTCCCTATTAGGGATTGAAACTCATTCCCTAATAGGGTGCATTGTATAAAGTTCAGTTGAAATTTCTCTTACTCCCTATTAGGGATTGAAACTGAGAATGTGATGGTTGCCAGTCAGCCTTTTAAAAGTTGAAATTTCTCTTACTCCCTATTAGGGATTGAAACTGCCCAGGCGGCCGCCCTTTCCCAGTTGATGAGTTGAAATTTCTCTTACTCCCTATTAGGGATTGAAACAAGTTGATGCTTTATTTCAAAAATCTATCAACTCTGGTTGAAATTTCTCTTACTCCCTATTAGGGATTGAAACAATGATTGCATGGCAGACAATACAGAGAAAGAATTTCAGTTGAAATTTCTCTTACTCCCTATTAGGGATTGAAACATTTATGACCGGGTTTTTAGGGGTTTCTAACATCTCAAGTTGAAATTTCTCTTACTCCCTATTAGGGATTGAAACACAGATATAGTAGCCACCCTTGCGTAGGTGGGAGCAGTTGAAATTTCTCTTACTCCCTATTAGGGATTGAAACAAGCCAGTAATGGTCAGCCTCGGCTGGTGAATAGAGTTGAAATTTCTCTTACTCCCTATTAGGGATTGAAACCTTCTGGCATCGTATCCGAAATTGTAATAACTCGTTGAAATTTCTCTTACTCCCTATTAGGGATTGAAACTTTGAATATGAGTAATGCCCACACCCTCGTGGTAGTTGAAATTTCTCTTACTCCCTATTAGGGATTGAAACCTATTACGCCTAATGTGAAAATAAGCTTTGTGAATCGTTGAAATTTCTCTTACTCCCTATTAGGGATTGAAACTGAGAACATCCGAAGGTTTTTGTGAGCTTTGATTACAAGTTGAAATTTCTCTTACTCCCTATTAGGGATTGAAACCGTACAGGCAAGAAAGCGGATCATAAAATTTGGGGTTGAAATTTCTCTTACTCCCTATTAGGGATTGAAACCCACCACAGGCAGAACGGCTTATTCAGAATTTTCTGTTGAAATTTCTCTTACTCCCTATTAAGAATTGAAACTATTATAATTGCGATACCTAGTAGCTACCTAGTAGTTGAAATTTCTCTTACTCCCTATTAGGGATTGAAACGGGGAAAGCCTGCTTCTATCGCGCCATCCAGATTCAAGTTGAAATTTCTCTTACTCCCTATTAGGGAAAAACTCCTTACTCTTGTGAGGACGAGCGTAACTTTTGATTTAACATTACCCATCCAACCAAAATCATTAGCGCACCACTAGCTAAAAACCCTAAATCCCAAGCTAACTGATGCGGCCCTGGCTTAACATGATGAATACCGAGAATTTGATGATCGATCAGTCCTTCCACAAAGTTAAATAAACCAGCACCAATGAGTAAAGATCCAACAAAGGTATAAGATGACCAAGGAACATCATCTTTCCCGCCTGCTCGCCACAGTAACACTACTCCTACTACAGTCATCAACCAATCAAAAGCATGAAATAAGCCATCCCAAACCATATTTAAATCGATGTTAGATTCGTTTGTTAATGGTCGAACGCTGCTTAACATATGATGCCACTGCAAAATTTGATGCAACACAATCCCATCCACGAATCCTCCTAAACCCAAACCTAAAAAAATCCCGGCAGCAATTAGCGGAGTGTGGCGATCGCTTGTCTGGTTATTCGCCTCCATTATTAGTCTCCTGTCCTCTAACTTAAAATCAAATTACCTTAATCCTTCTATCCTCTGGCTTCTGCCTTCTGCCTGATTTTTCAACTGAAGTTAGATGTCTGGCTGTAAGCATATACAGGCATGATAGAAGTTGAACTATAAAAGAGTACTTTAAAATGACTATTTACTTTTACAAAGCTTACGAGCCTTATGGCTGTTTTTCTAATTTTTCTCCTCATGGTATTGCAATCGAGGGTACTTACTGGCCGACGGTAGAACATTATTATCAAGCTCAAAAGTTTGTAGGTACCCAAGATGCAGTAATTATACCTATTATCCATGCCGTCGAGACACCAGAACAAGCTGCTGCATTGGGACGGTGTCATACTCGCCAAGTACGTTCAGATTGGGATGAAGTGAAGACAAAAGTAATGCAACAAGCTGTACTCAAAAAGTTTCTTACCCATGCAGACATTAGAAAGATTCTCTTGGCTACAGGCGATCGCTTGCTTGTAGAAAATTCCCCAACTGATTATTTTTGGGGATGCGGTGCAGATAAAAGCGGCCAAAATCAGCTTGGTAAAATCTTGATGAGTGTCCGCGAAGAAATCCGCAAATTACCTTTACTATCAGTAGCTTACGATTAGTTATTGCCAGAATTTTTGTATTAATATCAAAAACCTTTGTAAAAGGGGAATGCTATTATTCCCCAAACTAACTTAGTTTCAAAATTAGTCATAAATACTGAGTGAATATACAAAAATTAGTAGTATATATTCGACATAATTATAAGTGTAATTAGCTAAATTCTTTATAAAGAAGGTATTTGTCTAATTAAATCTAAAAATTTAATGTATAAAATTAAATAAACTCTTGTTAACTTTTTCTTAAATTATTAAGGTGCTTAAGGTGCTTAGATCCCCGACTTCCTTTAGAAGTCGGGGATCTGCTAGCCAGCATCTTCACAAATAAAAAATCTTGATCATCTTGTCTGGATATTGAAAAGAAATGACATATTCTCAGAGCGGCTTACAGCAAACATTTGCCCACAAAGATTTTCTGCACCGGATTACAAACCGAATTAAGCGATCGCTCGAACTAAAGGATATATTGGCAGCTACTGTCACAGAATTGCGTGAATTTTTGAGTACAGACAGGGTGAAAGTGTATCGATTTGACCTGAATGGCAATGGTGAAGTCATTGCTGAATCGATATGCGAACAGCGTCTACCATCCCTATTGGGGCTACATTTCCCAGCAGATGATATTCCAGAAGAGTCAAGACAGATGTATTTGTTGGCGCGGCAACGCACGATTGTAGATGTATCAAGTGGACGAATTGGGCTGTCACGGCTGCAATGTCCGGAAAGTGGCAAACCTCTGCATGAAATTGACAATTTTCAGTATCGGCGAGTAGATCCTTGCCATCTTGAATATTTAAAATCAATGGGCGTGCAGTCTTCGCTTGTAGTACCAATTGTAGATTGCGACCAAAAACAGGAATCAGCAAAACCACGACTGTGGGGATTGTTGGTGTCACACCATAGTCAACCGCGAACATTTTTAAAGCGGGAAATTCGGATGGTACAGCAAGTTGCCGATCAATTATCACTAGCGATCGCTGTCAATAATTTACTTGCCCAAAGCCATGCGGAACAACAACGAGGGGCAACCATAAACCGAATCAGCATCCTATTAAATACAGTGCCGGAAATTCAATTATCAGCAGCATTGAAAGAAATAATTACTGCAATTGCTGGAGTAGGTGGCAGACTTCACATTCAAGCAACATCACAATTGTATACTTGGGGCGACCAGCCAATATTACCTAGTGAATCAGAAAACAATTTTCTAGAAAAACATTCTGCTTGGCAAAACTGGATTGCACAGTGCAAACACGGTAATGTTTTGGCAATTAAAGACCTCTACAAAGAACCCCAATTAGAAGCTTTAGCTCCTTTTTTTAAATCTACTCGCATTCGGGGAATTTTAGTGATTCCCCTACATTATCGCCAAAAGTGTATTGGTTCTTTAAGTATTTTTCGTCATGAATTTGATAGCGAAATTTTATGGGCAGGATACGGTGAGGAAAATCAGCGACAACGGTTTCCCCAATTTTCTTTTGCGGCGTGGCGAGAGCGAAAAAAGGAGCAAGTACTTGAGTGGCAACCAGAAGAAATTTCCCTAGCTAAAGCTTTGTACCATCATTTTTCTATAGCAATTCAGCAGCAGCTAATGTACCAAAAAGCAAAAAAAATGCGCTTACAGGTGCAAAGGCTAAATCTAAACTTGAAACGCAAGGTACAACAACAAACTACCCAGTTGCAACAGTCATTGCAGTATTCTGTATTGCTCAAGCAAATTACAGATCAAATTCACTGCACCTTAGATTTGAAGTCAACTCTGCAAACAATTGTACGGGAAGTACGAAAACTGTTGAATACAGACCGGGTGCTAATTTATCAATTTCAGGAAAATACTCAGGGAGAGGTAATTTTTGAAGAAGTCAATGGCAATTGGAAATCTGTTTTGGGAATAAAAGCTCCTTCGGAATGCTTTCCTGATGAATATACCCATCTTTACTTTCGAGGTAGGATTAGGGCAATTAATAATGCCTCGGCGACTTCTTTAAGTCCTTGTCATCAAGAGTTTTTGCACAATCTTCAAGTACAAGCCTGCTTAATTGTTCCCATCAAAATGGGTACGCAACTGTGGGGATTACTAATTGCTCACAATTGCCATGCCCCCAGGAATTGGCATGATGATGAAATCGACTTGCTGCAACAATTAGCAGATCAGGCAGCGATCGCCATTCAACAAGCACAACTCTACGAGCAAAGCCTTGCTACCGAAGCAGAGGCAACGGCTAAAGCTGCACAATTAGAGCAAGCTCTGTGCCAACTGCAACAAACACAAACACAACTAATTCAAACTGAAAAAATGTCTAGCTTGGGACAGTTGGTGGCAGGCATTGCCCACGAAATTAATAATCCTGTTAACTTCATCTACGGCAACCTTAGTCACGTCATTAACTATACCCAGGAACTGCTAGCACTTTTGCAACTCTATCAAATACATAATCCTCAGCCCAACGAAGAAGTTGAGGCAAAAGCAGATGCCATTGATTTAGAGTTTGTTGTCGATGATTTACCAAAAATTTTGTCCTCAATGCAGGCAGGAACTGAACGCATTCAGGCGATCGTGTTGTCTTTACGTAACTTTTCGCGCTTGGATCAGGCTGAAATCAAACCTGTTGACTTACATGAAGGCATTGATAACACATTATTGATCCTACAACATCGCCTCAAGCCAACTGCCAAGTTTCCTGGTATTAAAGTGATTAAAGATTACGGGGAGTTGCCATTGGTGGAATGCTATGCCGGAGAAATCAACCAAGTATTTATGAATGTTCTTGCCAATGCTATTGATGTCCTGACAGAAGAAAGTGGTAAAGATACGTATTGTATCCGGATTTATACTGAAATATCAGCAGATAAATCTCATGCTGTAGTTCGCATTGCCGACAATGGACGGGGAATGAGCGAAGAGGTACAAAAGCGAATATTTGACCCGTTTTTCACCACTAAACCAGTAGGTAAGGGTATGGGACTGGGGCTTGCCATTAGTTATCAGATTGTTGTCAACAAGCACGGTGGAACAATTAAGTGTGTATCACAAATAGATAAAGGTACGGAATTTTGGTTAGAAATTCCTCTCAAACAAACAGTTCAAAGTAGTAGCGAGTGTTAAATCAGTGAGCAGTTATTAAGGCTCTGAGCGCGGGTTTAAATTCCATATTCAGAGTGAGGTAACTGTGGCTGGTTTTTACTGCTTTGTCATCGGAACTGCGAAAGTTACGGATGATAATATTACAAGTTATTGATTACACTAAGTATAAAAATGCCTGGCTTGGTAGCTTTTGTATATTTAGATTTAACTATATGTGGATTTTACTAATATAAAACAAGCACTACAACACCTTTCAGATAGTGCAGCAGAGCCTGTAGTTTGTAGTATATTTATCACAGAATTACAGAAAACACTTGGATTTGATATAACGGAAACAATTCCTGGCTTTGCTACTGGAAATGGTAATGATGCCGTTGACTACGCTGTTCGCAAGAATTCTGACGGTGACATTTTTATTCACACCAAATTAAACCCTTATTTGTTAATAGAGGTGAAAGGTAGAAATATAAACTTACACCCAAACTCAGCACAATATAGGTCAACAGTTTGTCAACTCAAGTGTTATTTACTTGCCTCAAAGTGCTAATCTGCCCAATGGGGAATCATCACCAACGGTAACTACATCCAGTTGTTTAGAAAACATGGTAATACCATTTCACTTTTTGAGTGATTCATATTCAACCCCTCCCAACCTCCCCTTAGTAAGGGGAGGTGCCGTAGGCGGTGGGGTACATCCATATCAGCCTTTTCGTGAAATAGTATAAGGTTATCCATCCTGCACTTCCTTGTCTGGAGATTACCTTCAACAATGTAGATACAATTATTTCGGCAATCAAGCAGAAGATAGACAATCCGCAAAAAGCACTGACTGTGGCAGTTTATAACAACAAAGGTGGAGTCGGGAAAACTACTACCACAGTCAACTTGGCAGCTATTTTGGCAATGTTAGGAAAGCGATCGCTCATTATTGACTTCGATCCCAATCAAAAAGACTTGACTAGCTCACTAGGTGTGAAAGTTAGTCAAGATTCTTTGTACTCGTGGCTGGTAAATAAAACTGCACCATCACCTGACGGGTTGATCAACACTTGTAAATTCTCCCCCAAACCAGGCATTACTTGGCAATTTGACATTATTGCTAGTGATGAAAAGCTTCAGTATGTGGAAGAAGATAAACTGCGTCAAATGATAAGTCCTGGAAGACTACGACAAGCACTAGAATCATTCAAATCACAATATGACTATATCTTGATTGACTCTCCACCAAACTGGAGATTTTTCAGCAAAAGTGCAATTTACGCAGCAGATGTAGTTTTAATTCCCACCAAACACAACTCCATTTTTTCTTTGGAGAATGCAGCAACTGTTCTTGAGCGTTTTATTCTAGAAATTCAAAGCGAAAGAAATGATGGAGGCCCTATTGCCCTACCCATTTTTTATAATGGTGAATCAATCACCGATCCTGCAAAACGTACAGCAGAACTAGCAATAGACAAAATCATAGAACGAGCCAAAAAGAATAAAACTGCCAATCCTATTGACTTAACACCATACTTTTACTCCAGATACACCTACTCACAAAAACCTCTATATTTTCAGCATACCTAGCTACGCACATATTGCAGGTGCTGCGTTTACTCGTACTCCTGCTGCTTATAAAAACAAGACAGCCTGCGAGCATTATTTGGTATTAACGAAGGAATACTTTTTACAATAAGAAGTTTAGAAAGATGAGCGTAAGTAACGTTGGAAATTTGATGTGTCTTTATATGCATGAAATTAGCCCAGGTAAAGGCACGGATGTACCCGAATTTTGCATCAAAGCAGCTGCAACAGCGCTGATTGAGTCGGGCAGTCGTAATTGGGTTCCAGTGATTGTCAAAGAAATCGGCGAAGATCAGTATGAAGTCATCGGGAATGGTTTCGTTTATGCGATCGCATCCGAAGCCGGATTAGAAAGGGTGTGGTGCGTTGTTACAGATGCCAGTGAGAAGACACTTGAGTTAACCAAGATTCTGACTGGTGAGTTAGTACCAAAAATTAATTTGTCAACTGCAAGTAGAGATGATATTCAAGCAGCTTTGCGTTACCTGATTGAAAAGCCCAACAGTGAGTTAAAAGGCGTAAAACTGGTGATCGCTACCAATCGTATTGATGAAGCTTCACGCAAAACTTGGCAAACCTTTGAGCCAATCACAAAACTCAAATGCGGCATAACTAAGGGTAAAAAGCTAGATGCGCTTCAAGAAGTCTTTTATATCGCCCCTGAAATAACACCAGAAGCTATGATCCCAGAAGTTGCTACACCAGAAGCCACTACAAAGGTGAAGTTAACTACCTTATCAGTGACACAACTTAGAGATATGGCGAAAACACAAGGAATTTCTGGATACAACAAAAAGAAAAAGCAAGAGTTGATTGCTCTACTATCGGTAAGTTAATTTGAAAATTTGAGCTTGAAACTCACCAATAGTAAACCATCATCACCAAAAATGAAGGTAGGGGATATATATAATTTTCTGTTTCAACTGAATTGAACTTCGCAAAAAGACTCTGAGAAAAGACAAGACTTTGCCAATCTTTGTGTAGTATTTTTGGTGGAAGCCTGTCTTTATACTATAATTCAATCCGATGAAACAGCTCCTCAACCAAATATTCAACTGGAAAAAACACATTCACTGGCTAATTTTGTCATTGATGAGCGTTATTTTAGCCTCCTCACTATTTATGGCACCCGCTTTAGCCACAGGTGTGTATCAAATTCCTGCTCTCACACCTGATACCTGGGTTGTCGATGAAGCTGATGTCATCAGCCGTGTCAATGAAGGTAAACTTAGCAGCGCCTTTGAGGAATTAGCCAAGCAAACCGGAAATGAAGTAAGAATTGTTACTGTTCGCCGTCTTGACTATGGTGTAACTCCGGAGAGCTTTACCAAAGCATTATTTGAAAAATGGTTCCCCGACAAAGAAGCACAAGCTAATCAAACCCTACTAATGATTAATACCGTAACCAACGGTACTGCGATTATTACTGGTGAACGAGTCAAGTCTTTGATGTCAGACGAGATTGCTCAAAGTGTAGCTAATGAAACTGTCGCGGTTCCTTTGCGGGATGGTGACAAATACAATCAAGCATTTTTAGATGCAAGCGATCGCCTAGTAGCTGTACTATCGGGACAACCCGATCCCGGAGCTCCCGAAGTTGTTGACACCGTGCAGGTAGAAAGCACCTTCAAAAAAGGAGAAAAAACAGACACGGGTAATGCTACCGCTTGGGTAGTAGGACTTTTAATTGCCGCCACCATTATCCCGATGGCGACTTATTACATTTACCAAATCAACCAACCATCTTCTAATGGTTAATGGTTAATGGTTAGTGGTTAGTGGTTAGTGGTTAGTGGTTAACAGGTAAAAATTAACTTCTAAATTACCAACGACTAATGTACAGACGCGATCAATCGCATCTCTACCTATACCTACTACCTACTAACCACTAACAAATCAAAATTAATCTTGAACATACTCTTGCCCTGTCACTAATGCTAACTCAGCACGGACAAATTCCCGTCCTAAATATGCAGCATGATCTAGCTGAGTTACTGGACAGGGTTTTGTTTGTTCAAAAATATTAACACACAGTTCTTTTGCCGTTCTGCCGGAAAATAGGGTTGTGTGAGTTCGTTCCACCTTTCCTCGTGCGGGAATTACCTTCCCTGTTTCTGGATCGATAGCTAAACCACGCTCATCAATTACATTTGTGAAATGCTTTGCACAAATTAATCCCGACTCTCGATCCAGGTAAATGATGAAATATCCACCTGGATCTAGTTCTAATTGACGCAGAGAAAGTTTTTCATCTATTGCTGCTAAATCTTCTAATTTCACACCCATAATTGCTGTAAAAACCAACATTGCTCAATAATTTTTCATTCCTTCTCAAGTGTAATTCCTATCTCCCTGTGTACCTTACATAGTCTGATATCCAATGCTCAATTCTCAATCCCCGATACATTTTTCCCTAATACCTTTTTTTGTGGGTATTTCGGCGAAGTCTACCTAATTTTTTTAATCCTGTTAATCCTGTTTTTGACTAAACGGTAATTCTGCATTAATTGCCTCAATTTCTTGCTGCTCTAACTCATTCACCTCACGAATGTAAGGATGCAAAATTTGTTGCAAACGCTGATTGTAAAAGCGGTGCAAACTGTAATTGGGCATAGCAGGAAAACCGCGACGTTTTTTATGCCGCCCACCAGCACCGGGATCAAAAATCTGAATACCGTTAGCGATCGCCCACTCTATTGGGGCATAATAGCAAGCATCAAAATGCAAACAATCTATTTCTTGAAAACTACCCCAATAGCGCCCGTACATGCTATCGCCTTTAAATAAACAAAAAGACATCCCCAGAGGCTGGCGATGATCTTGCTCACTATAAGCAGCAAACAACAATACACGATGGCGATAATGGGTGTGTAATTGTTCAAAAAAGCGCTTTGTTAAGTATTTACTACCCCACCAGCCAAATTTATCGCACGTATCAGCATAAAACTCGTACATTAGCGCTAACAGCGATTTAGAAATTTCATCTCCAGTTATAGGTTGTAATCTCAAACCAGCTTTTTCTACAGCTTTGCGTTCGCGCTTAATGTTACGGCGCTGATTGGCATTAAAAACAGTCAAATAATCATCAAAAGTATTAAAACCAATATTTTGCCAAATGTAACTGTGGTGCAACCAAGCGGTGAAACCTTGACGTTCTAAAATCGGACGCCATTGGGGATCGACAAAAAGAAAATGACAGCCACTTAAGCGGTGCTTTGAGCAGAAAGCATCAATTTCATGCACCATCATCGCTACAATTTCATCTTCGTCTTCACCTGGGGCAATCAAAAATCGATAGCCTTCAACAGGAGTAAACGGCGTCATCCCTAGCATTTTTGGATAGTAATGCACGCCGATGCGCTGTGCCAATTCAGCCCACTGGTGATCGAATACAAATTCACCCTGACTGTGTCCTTTCAGGTAGAGCACAGCAGCAGCGATGAGTGTTCTATCACGCCAAAGAGTCAAATGATTTGGCAACCAACCTGTTTTAGCTGTAGCACTACCAGAGGTTTCTAAATTGTTCAGCCACTGCCATTCTAAAAATGGAGTTTGCAGTGGCAATGCTAAAGCATCCCAAGCGTCTTGAGGAACTTCAGCAATTTTGTTAATCCAAGCGACTGAATAGCGAGGCTTTAGTTGTTCCACCATCGTGGACTTCCGAAAGAATTTTAGGAATAGCTTTACTTAAGTTAATCTAATCTGCTCCTAATTGCAGCTAAATCTGGGAATTGGGTATTGGGAATTGGGTATTGGGAAGAGAACAAGGTGACACGGAGAGGTTGAGACATGGGGAATATTTTTGATAATTTCTCCCTGTCACCGCGTCTTTCCATCTCCGCGTCTTCATAGCCCCTAGTCCCTATTTACACTAGGCAAAACACCAGTTTTGTACATATTCCCGTAATTCTGGAAAGAACTCTAGAAAGTCATCTTCCAAGCTATTGTAGTGGCTTGTGAGTTCTTTAATCGCATATTGCAACTTGAAAGACTTGTTCATCCGCATTAATATTCTGTTGGAGATTCTCTCTAAAGTTTTTTCTACACCAGTTAAGCTGCGATAACCTGTCAACCAATCTTCGGCTGCCATACAAGCAATCAATTTTCTGACACCTGTGGGTATATCTCCTTGATAAGCTTGAAACGACTCGTATATCTGGGCTGTAAACTCTTCCAAAGGTACTTTAGAATACATAGACCAATTTTTTGCTAGAAAATGATCGTAAAAAATATCGACGAGTATGCCAGCAAATCGTCTGTATTCTGATCCAATTAGCCGTTTACTGCGGTGGACGATAAAATGAGCATCTGTAAATGCATCAATTGCTTGATGGCATTTAATACCACGCTGGAGATAAAAGTTGAAATTCTGACGTGCTGATCCCTTGACTAAGTCGGCAAGTAGATTACCCAAGCGAATTTCATCATTACATTCAGACAGGAACAAGTGAGCTAGCCAATTCATAAGCAATTCATCGCTTAATTCGATAATTGAGAAAAACTTCCTGCTCGGAGGTACAAACTTCCATTAGTTGTAACTGGGGAGCTACTTGCGACAAAAATCCTTTGCCTTCCACTGGTGTAGGCGCACTAGCACCACCTAAAATTAAAGGACAGATGGTTAGCCAAAATTCGTCGATTAAGTCTAATTCCAGCATTGAGGCGATTAATTCACCCCCTCCTAATACAGCTAATTTTGCTATTCCCAGAGTTAATAGATGTTGTAGAGCAACTGCAATGTCTATTTTTTCTGTCGTAGTTTCTAATACTAAAATCCGCTCGAATTCTGGACGCTTTTGCCAAAAAAGCGCTCCTGGTTTTGTTGTTATTAACCAACGGCTGACAGGTTGTTGAAAAAAGCGAAGTTCCGGATTTAGGTGGGCAGTATGTGTAATTACTATGTGGATTGGCTGCGAGTTTTGACCTGCTTGTATTCTTTGTTGCAGAAGCTGTGGATTTGCTACGGTTAATGTTGTACCATAAGCGCGTAGAGTTCCAGCACCAAATAAAACGGCATCAGAGGCAGCAATCTGTTTTTCCAGATGGGCTTTATCGGTTTTTGACCCGAATCGAGCAGGCGATCGCCTAAAATCTGCTATTTTGCCATCTGCACTCATGGCCAAAACTACTGTAGTATGAGGTCTATACTGCACCCTTGCTCTCTTTGTTTGTAGACTGTACGTCTTTTTACTATTAAGCTATTTTATGTTTAAAAATTGCCAAGAGTAATTTTTTCGCCCAACGTTAGATTAGCTAGTCTAATCGCATCTCGTTGCTGTTGTGGATTGCGCCAAGTGAGAGTGCCGATGGCTATGCACCGTCAATCATCCTTTCGCCGGATTTTAGTATCTAAAATTTTGCTGCTGTCTGTTCCAATTTTATTGATTGGGGAGATAGTGGCTTATCAAAAGGCACGCTACGGTTTGTTAGAAACTGCTCGTCAAAACTTAACAGAAAGCGCCATCCTCAAGGGCGAAAAGATTGTTGACGCGATCGCAGCCTTAAAAGTTAATTTGCTCAGTATTAGTCAAACACAGGTAATCCAGTCAGGAACACCTGCACAAATGCAAACTTTTCTTACTAAGTTAGCGCGACAGCAGCCCCAACAAATTGAGTGCATACAACTAACAAATCCACAGAGCAATGCAGTTGTAGCCACGACTTGTGGTGATGAACCAATCAGTGAAGCAGAATCTTCTTTATTTACTGATGGATTTGCCGTAGAGCCGATTGTGTCACAAATCCCAGGCATAAATGAAAAAACAGATGGACAAAATAAACTGAAATTATTAGTATCAGCACCTGTTTACGATAGTGATGGTCAATGGCGTTACACTCTAATTTTTAAATCAGTATTATTTAACGAACAAATTCACAATCAACCTGGTTTATTAACAGGCTCAACAGTAGTTATTGATGAAGATGGCAGAATCTTAGCACATCCAAATGCAAATCATATTGGGACGAATATTAGACAACACTTGGATGATGCACGACTAAAAGATATAGTCAAAAATGCGATCGCAGGGAAACAAAACTTTTTACATTTGTTTTTTAAAAAAGACGGCAAAGAGTTACTTGCTGGCTATACCGCTATTGATAGCCCAGTTCTCAAAGGAGGACAACAAAAATGGGTGATTTTAGCTATGGCTAACCTTAATGATGCTTTGTATGGGTTAAGGCAAATCAAATTTATTCTTTTCACTTTGACAATTGGCTTAATTAGTGCGAGTTTATTGGCTTCGTTGTATTTAGCTCGTTGCCTTGCGCTTCCTGTCGAAGAACTACGAGATTATGCTTTAAATCTCCACAGTCACCACACTGTTGCACCAGTACCGCACAACTTCCAAATTAAAGAATTTAATCAACTAGGACAAGCATTGGAGCAAATGGTAGAGCGACTCAAAGCTTGGGCAGAAGAAGTCGAAATTTCTTGGCAAGAAGCCAAAAGCGCTAACCAAACTAAAAGTCAATTTTTAGCGACAACTTCTCATGAGTTGAGAAATCCATTAAATATTATTATTAATTGTGTTCGCCTAGTCCGTGATGATATGTGTGATAGCCGTGAAGAAGAAATGGAGTTTCTCAAGCGTGCTGATGAAACTGCAATTCACTTGCTGGGCATAATTAACGATCTACTCGACATTTCTAAAATAGAAGCAGGTAAACTTTCAGTTAGCTTAGAACCGATTGACCTCCAACAAATACTAAAAGATGTCATTAATTTGCAATCAGTAAATATTCAACAAAAGGGCTTGCAGTTAAATATTTCTCGGCAGATGAGCGAACCTATTTTGGTAAATGCCGATCCCGCCAAGCTCAAGCAGGTACTGATTAATATTATCGGCAACGCCACTAAGTTTACTGAAGATGGAAGCATCAGCATTACAACAGAGATTCAAGAAATAGATAGTAAATGTCAAGTAATTGTCGCTGTTAAAGATACAGGTATAGGTATAGATCCCTCCCAACAGCAAAAACTATTTCGTCCCTTTGTGATGGTTGATGACGTTACGACACGCAGGTTTGGTGGTACCGGATTGGGATTGGCAATTTCGCGGAACTTAATAGAACTGATGGGAGGCAGCATTACTCTTGAGAGTGCAGGTTTGAATCAAGGTACTGTTGTAAAAATAATCTTACCATTGATAGATGTATCATTGTCAGTTTCTTGCACTAACAAAGAGCAAGTAGGGACAGTGGAAACTCCTTTGGAGTTAGATAGTGTTGGAAATAATGGACATTTACCTACACACGAGAATGAAACAGTAGAAACATTTGATGCTTTTACTCAGAACTCGCAAATAAGTAGCAATTTTTGTCCAGAAAAACAGGTTTGCCATCCTGGTTGAGAGATTGTGTTAAAGCGGCGAGAATTTGCACAAGTTCTGTAGCTACCCAACCAGACGAAACTACGCAAGGAGTTTGATTACAGACGCAATCTATAAAGCGATCGCAAACTCGTTTTAATGGTTCGCTGGTTTCGATTTGCAGTACTTTTTGACTTTGATTTACAGGAATAAATTGGTTTTCTTGCACCTCAATCTCACCGTTGAATAAAGTTAAAGGTGATGCGCTTGCCATTTCATCAAAAATCAAACTACCACGACTACCCACTACTGCTAAACGTCGCTGTTTATCAGGATTGAGCCAGCATAAGTGAATAGAGGCTTGAAACCCATTTGAGTAAGTGAGAGTTGCCCAGATTAAGTCAGAAAGAGGGGGAGTGGGGGATTGGGCATTGGGCATTGGGCATTGGGAATTGGATTTTTCTATGCCCTTTGCGCTATGCCCCTTGCCCTGTGCTCTTCTCCCCTTGTCCTCTTGTTGTAGCCACACCCTACCCGTTGCTTGCACGCTCACAGGCATTTGTCCTAGCCAAGAGTTGAAAATGGCAATATCGTGAATGGCTAAGTCCCAAAGTGCATCTACATCTTGACGAACAGGCCCTAAATGGGTACGACAGGCGTAGCCATAGCGTAAATCACCTAATTCTCCTCCCCGAACTACAGCTTGCCCTCGTTCAACTGCTGGATGAAATAAGTAGGTATGATCGACCATAAGCTGACGTTGCTGTTTTTCTGCTAATTGGCAGAGTTGCCAGCATTCTCTGGGATCGAGAGTTAAAGGCTTTTCGGCTAAAACGTGGTATCCCCAATTCAAGGCATCAGTAATCAGAGAATAATGGGTACTAGCAGGAGTAGCAATTACTACTGCTTCTAAACCTGTTACTTGCTTTATTACTTGCCATTCAGTTGTTAGTAATACAGTATCATCCAACTTATACTGTCTTTTAACTGTCACCAGGCGTTCTGGATTTGGATCTACTACTGCCACTACTTTGACTTGCGGATGTTCTAAAAAATTCCGCAGCAAATGTACGCCCCATCGTCCAATACCGACGACGGCGATTTTAATTTGATTAGTCATTAGTTATTTGTTATTGGTTGTTTATCATTGGTCATTTGTTAATGACTAATGAATAGGTACTCATAACTGAATTATCAGCTTCTTTATTATCTTTAGAGTTCAGTGTTTATCCTGAGTATCAATAGTTGAAAATGCAACTTTTGCTGCTGCTTGTTCGGCAGCTTTGATAGAGCGTCCCTTGCCTTCACCAAGTTTTTGTCCGTGCAGCCACACTTGAGCAATAAAACGGTCTTGATTTGTCTGTGGTTGACTAATTTCTACAACCCGATACTCAGGTAAAACTTTAAAGTTGGCTTGAGTCCATTCTTGCAAAGCAGCTTTGTAGTTAAGTCTGGCGGGATCAAGGCGGATTTCTGCTGCTAGTTCTTTAAAGTGAGGATCTAACCAAGGACGGATCAGATCCAAATTGTTAGTGCTAAGGTAAAGCGCTCCCAGAACTGCTTCAAAGGCATCTGCCAGTCGCGATTGTTGACCAACCTTATCAGCAGTAGCACTACCAGCTACAAGTAAGTATAATTCTAATCCGTAGGAGCGAGCCAATTGGGCAAGAATGCGATCGCTCACCAACACCGAACGAATTGCCGCATAATCTCCTACTGGGCAATCTGGGTAATTTTCCCATAACACGATTGCCGCCACCAAGCGCACCACCGCATCTCCAACAAACTCAAGATGTTCATAATTTGCTGACTCAGAGACAGTAGGATGAGTCAGCGCCAAGTCCAAAAGTTGCCATTTAATCGGTGCTTGTGCTGGCAAACTAAATTTTTTGACTAAGCTTTCAAGTTGTCGTTGACGGCGGGGATAGGCTAAGGTCATCAGTTCTTAGTCAAGAGTGATTAGTTATTGGTCATTCACAAAGGACAAAATTAAGGAAAATCAGCAGTAAGCCAGGTAACGTACAGATTAACGATATTACACGCAGTTGTGCTTACTCTTTTTTTAAAACGTACAAATTTTGTACAAATTAATAGTAATTTTGAGCTATTAAATTATGCTACAGGTAATATATGTATTACATTTTTTGTACAAATGGGCTATTAATTTAGTTTACTCAAAATTATCATAGAGCGTGTTTTCAAACCCTCTGCAACTATAACTTCTTGAAGTACCTGGCGACCGAGAACAGCCTAAAACCCAGCTTTTCATAGGTAAAACGTGCCGGAGCATGACCGGGATCGCCTCCAGTTTCGACCATAGCAACCGACATCCCAGCAACTTTCATCCAATTAAGAGCGAATTCCATCAGAGCGGAGCCAATTCCTCGACGTTGATAGTCTGGATCAACGGCAATCATGTAGATTTCTCCCAAGCTGTTCTCGGAGTGGAGTTTCACAGCAACAAAGCCTACAGTTGAACCAGAGTCGATCGCAACCCACACCTTTGTGTTCACTGACGCACATACTTCCTCGACAGCCTTTTTCTGGCTGACACGCCAATCGGGATAGAATTCCCGGTACACCTCAAGATCCATCACTTTCTGAATCGAATCAAAGACCGGAGTCCATGCCCGAAGCGAAAGATGAATCACAGCATCAAGTTGACTGGGATCGTATGGTTCAATTTGCATTTTTTGCTCAGGAAAACTTTACTTGATGACCAAAAACAATGGAGCATAAACCTAGAAAGATTAATACTCCTTGATCAAGGGAGAGAGTCAGTAGTAAGCCGGGTTCTGTTCTCTTTCATCAAGAGGGTGGTTATCTATCTGGGACGCTTGTTACCAAACGCCTCTAGCGGCTCTATTTATGCGGAACTGGTAAAAGACCAACCATAGTTCCTTTGGCCTTGCACCCAACCGGGGTTTACCGAGCCAGCGCCTCTCGACGCTGCTGGTGCGCTCTTACCGCACCTTTGCACCCTTACCAAGGATTAGGGATCGAGGATTGGGTATTAGGTACAGGGAAAATTCTTTCCTAGTCCCCAGTTCCTAGTCCCCAGTCCCTAATCTTGGCGGTATCTTTCTGTGGCACTATCCTCGCGATCGCTCGCACTGGGCGTTACCCAGCAAGTTTGGTCTTTCGGGAGCCCGGACTTTCCTCAAATCAGCCATAATTGAACTGATCTGCAACCACCTGCGCCAACTCTCTCCTAATATACAGTTTAGTCTTGGATGGTATTGCCAATCCAAGTCGCAATTACCGCCTTTTATTCCAAGGAAGGGCATACCACCAAGGTAGTTTTTTGATTGTGAAGGGACAGTTGACAATGCACATAGGAGGTTTATCTTCACCTGGGGATATACCTACGCGCAGTTCAGATATTCTTAACACTAGTTGTAAAGAAAATTCTAAGGTTTTTTTACCGTCCATAAATTGTTTGAACAAAACCTTTTGTGCTTTGACGGGACTTTTTCCTAGCGCACTAACATTAATCAAAGGGGTGTTAACTTTGTAAGTTCCTGTGGCAACATCACGTTGGAAGACATCTTCTGCTGCTACTGCCACTGAAAATGTTTTGGCTGGGGCAATTAGACTAGGACTTTGGGGAACAGCTAAATCACGAGTTAGGTCTGGGGATTTGCGAATGACTCGTCGTGATTGCTTACTATAATCAACTACTAAAGAGCAATTATCCCAGTCAACGTATATAGCTAAATCTTGGGATTTATTCTCAATGCTTACAGACAATTCCTTCAACTCATCCATGTCATATGAAGGGCTGAGTTTAAAAGAAATCCCAATATCGTCTTGGAGATTTTTTTCTTTTAGTTGTTCATCGACGGCTGCTTTATCAAAGGCAAATTTAATTTTATCGTCGATGGAATCAATCATTCTATTAAAAGTGTAAGTGACGCCAATAATATACAGCGTCAAAAATATCAAATTACTACCATCATCCCTTGCCATCATTTATATAAGCTCCCTATAGTTATTTTATTTAATTTTTAATCATCAATACTTGAAGTATTTCCCAGCCATCCTCTTTGCCAGAAAAAGAATAGTAAAATACCAGCAATTACTGCCATCAGCCCTAAACAAAGTGGATAACCCCAATACCAATTTAATTCCGGCATATTATATGGTGATTTTTCTGTATTAAAATTCATTCCATAAATACCAGCGATAAAAGTTAGAGGAATAAAAATAGAAGAAATTACTGTTAATAATTTCATAATTTCATTCATTCTGTTACTGACTGCCGAAAGATATACATCCATCAAACCAGATGCAAGTTCCCGATAGGTTTCGACCATATCCATTACTTGTACTGCATGGTCGTAACAATCTCGCAAATAAATTCGTACCTCATCACTAATTAATTTATTACCATCCTGAATCAAAGAATGAATTGCATTTCGCTGAGGCCAAATAGCGCGACGTAATTGCAATAATTCTCGCCGAACTTTATATATTTTGAGGAGAGTTCTATGGGTTGGTCGAACTATTACTTCTTCTTCTAAATCTTCGATATGTTCGCCATAATCTTCGAGAACTGGAAAATAACCATCAATAATTGCATCTAAAAGAGTGTAGGCTAAATAATCGCTGCCTTGTTTGCGGATGATACCCTTATTTTTGAAAATGCGCGATCGCACTGGTTCAAAGCAATCTCGCTCTGGCTCTTCTTGAACTGTAAGCAAATAATGTTTTCCCAACACTAAACTTACTTGCTCACTATAAAAGCCATTGCTTTTGTTCTTAGGCATTACCATCCGCGCAATAATGACTAATTGGTCTTCATAATCCTCTACTTTGGGACGTTCTGGTACATTGACTACGTCTTCTAACACCAAAGGATGTAAATCAAAAACTGTTCTCAGTCTTTGCAAGATATCTTCACTACCCAAACCGGATACATCTACCCAAGATACTGATTCCGTATCCAAATAAGCAGCGCACTCTTCTGGAGTTGCTACTTGCTTATAGATGGCATTAGTTTGGTCGTAGTCAATTAACTCAATTACCGATGGCGATGCATCTGCATCGATGATAATAGTTCCTGGTAGAGTACCAGGTTCATGATAAAAATCTTCCGTATCTGAATCTGGTTTAGTGACTTTTGCAGAAAAGCGGCGAATTTTGTTGAACATACATTTTTTAGGGAACAGGGGACAGGGAACAGGAAGACAATGGTGTAATTAATTCTGTTTGAGTACTTACCTAAGTTTGTAAGTGAGGGATGTCAACTAAGTTCGATATTCACAAATAACTCTGTTCTACCGTAAATAGCGAAATATTATAAAAAAACAGTTTGTCTTAAAATCAGACAAACTGCTACACACAAATATTTTTATCCAAAAGCTAGGGCTACATCATACCCATGCCGCCCATGCCACCCATGCCGCCCATGCCGCCCATGCCGCCCATGTCGGGAGCGCCACCTGCGGGTTTTTTCTCAGGCTTTTCAGCGACGATCGCTTCTGTGGTTAATACCATAGACGCAATAGAAGCAGCGTTTTGTAAGGCTGAACGCACGACTTTAGCAGGATCGATAATACCCGCAGCAATTAAGTCTTGGAATTCCCCAGTCGCAGCGTTGTAACCGACGTTAAATTCTGTAGAACGCACTTTCTCAACAATCACAGAACCTTCAGCACCAGCGTTATCTGCAATTTGGCGCAACGGAGCATCTAGCGATCGCTTGATAATTTCCGCGCCAATTTGTTCTTCGTCGTTGAGGCTGTTTTTAATTTCGTCGATTTTTGTAGACAGATGAATTAACATCGTACCACCACCAGGCACGATTCCTTCTTCTACAGCAGCTTTAGTGGCATTGAGGGCATCCTCAATCCGGAGTTTGCGGTCTTTAAGTTCAGTTTCTGTGGCTGCACCTACTTTAATTACGGCTACACCACCAGCTAGCTTGGCAATTCGTTCTTGCAGTTTTTCTTTATCGTATTCTGAATCAGTTTCTTGCAGTTGCTTGCGAATTTGGGCAATGCGCTTCTGTACATCTGCTGTCTGTGCAGCTTCAGAGACAATGACAGTGTTTTCTTTGTCAATCGAAATTTTTCGGGCAGTTCCTAGCATCTCTAAAGAAACTGTATCTAGACTTAAACCAATTTCTTCAGAAATTAACTGTCCGCCTGTGAGGATGGCAATGTCTTCTAACATCGCTTTGCGGCGTTCGCCAAATCCAGGTGCTTTAATTGCACAAACTGTCAAGACACCCCGTGCTTTATTTACCACCAAAGTTGCTAACGCTTCGCCTTCTACATCTTCAGCGATAATCAGCAGGGCTTGACCCAAACGGGCTACTTTTTCCAATACTGGTACTAAGTCCTGGATGCTGCTGATTTTCTTGTCAGTGATTAAAATGCGAGCGTTTTCAAATTCCACCGTCATCCGTTCGTTGTCGGTGATGAAGTAGGGCGAAATGTAACCCCGATCAATTTGCATCCCCTCAACCACTTCTAATTCGGTTGTCAGAGACTTAGACTCTTCTACAGTGATGACACCATCTTTGGTGACTTTTTCCATCGCTTCGGCAATCATAGCCCCGATTTCTTCATCGTTGCCAGCAGAAACCGTCGCCACTTGAGCGATCGCACTACCTTCAACAGGCTTGGCTACCGCCGCAATTTCCTGTACTAACTTTTCAACGGTTTTTTCAATCCCGTGCCGTGTCGCGACTGGATTTGCTCCAGCAGCTACGTTCTTCAAGCCTTCCCGAATTATTGCCTGTGCTAGCACTGTTGCCGTGGTTGTACCATCGCCAGCTACTTCTTTGGTTTTGGAAGCAACTTCTTGGACGAGTTTGGCACCAGTATTTTCTAAGGGATCTTCTAGGTCAATTTCTTTGGCAACGGTGATACCATCATTAACAATTTGCGGTGTACCAAATTTTTTCTCTAAAAGGACGTTACGACCTTTTGGCCCTAAGGTAATTTTCACAGCATCAGCAAGGGCGTTAATGCCTCTTTCTAATGCCCGCCGCGAATCTTCATCAAATGCAATAATCTTGGCCATATTTATTTATCAACTTGCGAGCTCTTCCATTAGACAATTTAGCACTCACAGACAAAGAGTGCTAATCAAACAGAATGTTTCAGTTCCGAGATGGTGAGAACAAAATGGTTAGTATACACTTGATGCTGATGTTGGATACAGTCAGTGATGATGGAAGCAACAAATGAATATATACAGCTTCCTTGAGGCTCTTGGTATTGCTGACCCTAGCGGTTCCGGCTGGTTGGCAGTGGTATTTACATTTTTATTAGCTTGGGTTGTAACATGGCGTTTGATTCCGGCAGTACGTAAATTTGCTTTGCGGGTTGGTTGGGCTGATCAACCAAATGCACGACGACTAAACCGAGAACCTTTGCCGAATGCGGGTGGTTTGGCTATTTATACGGGAGTAATAGCGGCATTGGTTCTAGCTAGCCTCTTAAGACCAATTGAACTCCAAAATGTATTGGCTCAGGTGCTGACAATTCTCTTAGGTGGTTCCATTTTAGTGCTTGTAGGCTTTATCGACGATCAGTTCGGCTTGCCTGCCACTGTCCGCCTATTGGTGCAAATCCTGACGGCACTGCTATTGGTCGCGAATGGCATCAGTATTCAAGTTACTTTTGGCACTCCCATAGACTTTTTACTCTCGATTTTATTGACGGTGCTTTGGGTAGTGGGAATCACTAATGCCATCAACTTAATGGACGGTATGGATGGCTTGGCAGGAGGGGTTAGCTTTATTACTGCCATGAGTTTATTAGCAGTGTCAGCACAATTTCCTAATTGGGCTGCTGCGACATTAGTTTTAGCAGCTTTGGGAGGAGCGGCACTAGGTTTTTTGAGACACAACTTTCACCCATCCCGGATCATTATGGGTGATGCTGGAGCATACTTTTTCGGCTATGTCCTAGCGGCAACAACTATCATTGGCGATTTGCAAGTAACTACGGTTTTCTCCTTAGTACCTCCAGTTTTATTTTTGCTCTTACCAGTGCTGGACACTACGCAAGTGTTTGTACGGCGTCTCCTGGCAGGGAAAAATCCGATGAGTACCCCTGGTAAAGACCACCTGCACCACCGCTTGCTAGCTTGGGGTTTGTCTCAACGCTACGCCGCGCTCACCCTTTGGTCAATTACTTTGGTGTGTAACTGGATGGCGATGAGAATCCGAGGCATGAGTTTATTAGTGATGCTTGCTACCACCGTAGGTATCATCATTCTTTTAGGCTTCACTGTTTGGCAAAGGATACGAGCAAAGTGACATGGGGAATGAAGGGGACATGGGGAAGAAAGAAGACACGAAGATGCGGGGACACGGTGACACGGGGAATTGTGAATCAGGTTCTCTCTCCTTGTCTTTTTATCCTCATTTCTCTTTGCGTCTTCCTTTCCCCACGTTGCTTACTTATGCCATAACCATCCCGCCATCAACATTAAAAACTTGTCCCGTAATGTAGGCTGCTGCGGGATCGGCAGCAAGAAAGCGTACCATACCAGCAACATCTTCTGGTTGACCGTAACGACCAAGGGGAATGTATTTAAGAATATCTTCAGCATTGAGATTGCTGGTCATATCGGTGGCGATAAAACCGGGAGCAACGGCGTTAACAGTAACACTCCGAGAAGCTAATTCTTTGGCTACAGTTTTGGTAAAGCCAATAACACCTGCTTTGGCGGCACTGTAGTTAGCTTGTCCAGGGTTGCCCATTTGCCCGGCAACGGAACTGATATTGATGATTCGCCCCGATCGCTGCTTGAGCATGATTTTACTAACAGCGCGAGTGCATAAGAAGACACCAGTAAGATTGAGGTCGATGACTGCCTGCCAGTCTTCTGGCTTCATCCTCAAAAGCAGAGTGTCGCGAGTAATACCTGCGTTGTTGACTAAAATATCAACGCGATTGAACTTTTCCATCACACCATTCACTAAAGCGTCTACTTGGTCGGCTTTGGAAACATCAGCTTGCAGAGCGATCGCACTACCACCAGACTTTGTAATTTCTAATACTAATTCCTCTGCTGCTTGACTAGAACTAGCATAGTTGACAACTACATTAGCTCCATAATTAGCCAATTCTTGTGCGATTGCTCGCCCAATTCCCCTCGAAGCACCTGTCACAATTGCAACTTTACCTTGTAGGTTTTGTAAATTTTCTGGCAACATTCCCATAAAATTACTTCTCAGCATTATTAAGTTACAGCGCTAATCATCATAAAACCTTGCGGGATATGTGGAAAACCAGTGTATTGAGAGTTTTTGGTTGTAACCTTCCAATAAACCCAGGGAACAGGGTAGAAGGAAAAGAGGTTTTTCTTCCATTCATAGCGAAAGCGAAAACGCGGCTTTGTGGAGCTGCTTTTAAAAAATAATCACAACAAAGTTTCGATTCTCTTCGCTTTCTTTAAGACAAAACTTCTAAAAATAAATATTAATAAACATTAAATCCAAGAGAGCAAAAAACTTAGAATTTAGAACATTCTGACCACTGCTTGTTGAGTTCTGAGTTCTTCTTTGGTGAAGAATTGTGAATTATGAGATCCAGTTAATACCTGTTTCAATTGATTTTGCTTATCCAAGTACTGAAATTTCAGGGAAACTTTTAACAACAGTGAAAACAAAATGATTTTAAACCTATGATTCTCTACTCAGAACTACCATTAAAATCAAACTATAGCAAAATAGTGTGTGTTACATGTCTACTAAAAAGCAATTCAACAGCTTCGAGGAGATGCTGTCTGGTTCTGACGTACCCGTACTGGTAGATTTTTACGCTGAATGGTGCGGGCCTTGTCGGATGATGGCTACAATCTTAGAGCAAGTCAATGCTCAACTCCAAGGACGGATAAGGGTTGTAAAAATTGACACTGAAAAATATCCCCAACTAGCCAATGATTATCAAGTTTATGCTCTACCAACTTTGGTACTTTTCAAGCAGGGGAAGCCAGTGGAAAGAATTGAGGGGGTACTACAATCTTCAGATTTAATGCAACGTCTAGAATCTTTGATTTAACCAAACGGATTTAATTGTTTAGGGAACACAACAGGCAAGGAAACGGAGAATTGAGCAGAGGGAAAAATCGAGAATCACTTTTCCCTTTGCTCCTTAATCCTTTTTCCCTATCATCTTTACCCTATCACCCATTTATTTTGTTTGCCCTTTTTAAAATTCAGCTGCTACGCAACATCAATAAGCACCAATCCGTCATCAGATCCAAAAGCGAGTCTGCTGAATTTCCGGATCTGGTTCAACTGGATTTGGTGTTAATTTTGAGTGTCTAGTTTTTGAAATACACAGTAGCAGCAATGAAGTGGTTATGATGATGCGTCGATTTTTAAGTGTTCTGTCCTTAATAGCTTTAATACAATACTTTCCAGGCAAAGCTGATGCCCAAGTGCAAACAGATTCCAAACAGCCATCAGAGCATCAAATTCAACAGTTAATTGCTGTCAACTGGATGACTAATTATTCAGATAACAATTTTCATCCAGAAAAAATTCTCAACAGAGCAGAATTAGCCTCAACGATGGTGAGAGTATTTCGACTGGATAAACGACAAGCAGCCAGCAAAGAAAATATTGTAGTTACAGATGTGCCTTCTTCCCACCCGGCATTTAATGATATTCAACTAGTCTTGAAAACGGATATTATGAAAGGCTATCGAGGGAATTTATTTTTTCCCAATCAAAGGGTGACAAGGGCAGAAGCTTTAGCAATTTTTGCTCAAGCTTACGGTGTATTTCAATTTTCTGACGAAACTGTTCAGGAAATACTTACTCCCTATCCCGATGCCGCATCTATTCCTACTTGGGCAAGAAAAGCGATCGCTACAGTCGCAACTGAAGGATTTCTTAATATAGATGCCCAAGGCAATATTTCTCCTTTAAAACCCATGACACGTGGTGACATGGCTTATGTCTTAAGTAAGTATTTACACAGACAACAGCCGCAATCAGAAACACCGGAAGCACCACCTGCACCTAATAGCCTTGTAGAAAAGTAGTGGTTAGTGAACCAATATGGTTTAGTTAAGGATTTCGAGTCAGATTTGGTGAAGTGTAGAGACGCGAAATTTCGTGTCTCTACATTGCTGTGTAAAAATCTCTTCCCTATTACCTATCCCCTGTCCCCTATTCCCTATCTGCAAGAATAGCGGTAGTTTAACATAATGAAATAATAACGATTATTTATTGTCACCTACTTCAAAATTGTTTTTCATCCAAAGGAGCATGGGAAAATCAGAATATAAAATCTAGAGAGGAAAACGCTATAGTATGCATTTGAGCGAAATCACCCATCCCAATCAGTTGCATGGATTGTCGATCCGGCAACTGCAACAAATTGCCCGCCAGATTCGGGATAAGCATCTACAAACAGTAGCAGCCACCGGAGGACACTTGGGGCCAGGATTGGGTGTTGTAGAGTTAACACTAGGGCTTTATCAGACACTGGATCTAGACCGCGATAAAGTGATTTGGGATGTAGGACATCAAGCATATCCCCACAAACTAATTACAGGACGTTACAGCCGTTTTCATACGCTGCGGCAAAAAGACGGCATTGCTGGTTATCTCAAGCGTTGCGAGAATAAATTTGACCATTTCGGTGCAGGACACGCTTCAACCAGTATTTCTGCTGCCTTGGGCATGGCTTTAGCGCGAGATCAAAAAGGAGAAAAATTTAAAGTTGTAGCTATTATCGGTGATGGGGCATTAACTGGTGGTATGGCATTGGAAGCCATCAATCATGCCGGACATTTGCCAAAAACTAACTTATTAGTTGTCCTCAACGACAACGAGATGTCTATATCTCCCAATGTTGGAGCCATTCCGCGCTACTTAAACAAAATGCGTTTGAGTGGCCCAGTACAGTTTCTTAAGGATAACTTTGAAGAACAATTTAAACAAATTCCTTTTGTGGGTGAGTCTCTTTCTCCAGAATTAGGACGCATCAAAGAAGGGATGAAGCGTTTAGCTGTTCCGAAAGTGGGAGCAGTTTTTGAAGAACTCGGCTTTACTTATATGGGGCCTGTAGATGGACATAATTTAGAAGAATTAATTGCCACCTTCCAACAGGCACACCAAATTCAAGGCCCAGTTTTAGTACACGTAGCAACGGTGAAGGGCAAAGGCTACGAAATCGCCGAAAAAGATCAAGTAGGCTACCATGCCCAATCTCCCTTTAACTTAACCACAGGCAAAGCTGTCCCCTCCAACAAACCCAAACCTCCTGCCTACTCGAAAGTTTTTGCTCATACCTTAGTCAAACTCGCTGAACAAAATCCAAAAATTATCGGGATCACGGCGGCAATGGCTACGGGAACAGGCTTAGACAAACTGCAAGCCAAGTTGCCCAATCAATATATTGATGTGGGTATTGCCGAACAACACGCCGTAACTCTTGCTGCCGGATTGTCAACAGAAGGTATGCGTCCTGTTGTTGCGATCTACTCTACCTTCTTGCAACGTGCCTACGACCAAATTATTCACGATGTTTGCATCCAAAACTTACCTGTATTTTTCTGTATGGATCGGGCGGGAATTGTTGGTGCAGATGGCCCCACCCATCAGGGTATGTATGATGTAGCTTACTTACGGTGCATTCCGAACATGGTGTTAATGGCACCCAAAGATGAAGCCGAGCTACAACGCATGATTGTCACAGGTATTGATCACACCAAAGGGCCGATCGCCATGCGCTTCCCCCGTGGTAATGGCTATGGTGTTCCCCTCATGGAAGAAGGTTGGGAACCCCTGGAAATTGGCAAAGGAGAAATTCTCCGTCATGGTGATGACGTGTTAATGGTCAGCTATGGCACAATGGTAAATCCAGCTCTGCAAGCGGCAGAAGTTCTCGGTGAACACGGTATTCAAGCCACTGTGATTAATGCCCGTTTTGCCAAACCACTGGATACTGAATTGATTTTCCCATTGGCTAAAAAAATTGGGCGTGTTGTCACTTTAGAAGAAGGCTGTGTCATGGGTGGTTTTGGTTCCGCAGTGGCAGAAGCACTGTTAGATGCAAATATTTTGGTGCCAATCAAGCGGATTGGCATACCAGACACTCTTGTGGAACACGCAGAACCTAATGAATCTAAAGCAGAATTAGGTTTAACTAGTCCACAAATAGCTCAGAGGGTATTAGAAGCTTTCTTTCAACAACAGTTATCTGTTGTAAGTTAGACTCACAATCCAGTTAAATTCAGTAGCGTGCGTTATGGACATTAGTCCTAACGCACCAAAAATCTAGAATGGTGCGTGAGATGAAACGCGAGAACTAGTAGAATTGCTAACGTTACTATCTAAAAAATTTAATTAAATTCTCTTCCATGAACTTCCTTACTAACCAAGTTTATCCAGTTATTTGGCATAACAACGCTGTTTCACTCATTGACCAAACCCGGATACCAAGTGAATATGCATTTGTAGAAATTAGCCGCAGTGAAGATATGGCGGTGGCGATTAAAACTATGATTGTCCGAGGTGCGCCTGCTATTGGTGTTGCGGCTGCCTATGGAATTTATCTTGGAGCGCTGGAAATTCACACAGACAACCGCGATGAGTTTTTAAACCACTTGGAGAAAGTAGCGCAGATGCTACGTTCTACTCGCCCCACAGCAGTAAATTTGTTTTGGGCAATTTCGCGAATGATGAAAGTCGCCTATGAAACAATAGGTACTGTAGATGAAATCAAAACAGCTCTTTTTCAAACTGCCCAAACTATTAACGCCGAAGATTTACAAACTTGTCAGGCGATCGGCGATCACGGTTTAAAGGTATTACCTTCTGATCCAGAACGACTGACTTTGCTTACCCATTGTAATGCTGGGGCGCTAGCAACTGCTGGTTATGGTACTGCTTTAGGTGTAGTGCGTTCCGCTTGGCGAGAAGGACGGTTGGCAAGGTTGTTTGCTGACGAAACTCGTCCCAGACTGCAAGGCGCAAAACTCACGGCTTGGGAATGTGTGCAAGAAGGCATCCCGGTTACGGTAATTACTGATAATATGGCTGCCCATTGTATGAAGCAGGGTTTGATTCATGCAGTAGTGGTAGGTGCTGATAGGATTGCTGCTAACGGAGATACAGCTAATAAAATCGGGACGTATAGTTTAGCACTGGTATCTAAGGCACATAATATTCCTTTCTTTGTGGCTGCACCCCTTTCGACAATCGATTTTTCTTTATCTGATGGCGGCCAAATCCCGATTGAGGAGCGCGATCCCGCAGAAATCTACCAAGTCGGCGATATTATCCTGACACCATCTGGGGCAGAATTCTACAATCCTGCTTTTGATGTTACTCCAGCAGAATTGATTACAGGAATAATTACGGAGAAAGGCACATTAGCTCCTGATGAGTTAAAACACTTGCAGGAAAAGCAAGCGGTTTAGCACGATATTTTGAAGAGTAAGAGTATTACAAGGACTTGGCAAAATTTCTTGAGGAAAACCAAGCCTTATTTTTTGTGCTTGTAGGTGGAAAGCAGGAGACACATGACAGAAGCCAAAAAGCGATCGCATTTAAACAATCGAACCTGGATTGGTATCGCTTTATCTTTCTACGCCTTTATCGCAATTGGGATCGGCGAGGGAGGTTTGGGTGTTCTGATCCCCTCAATCCAAGCAACATTTAATCTGACTTCTGCAACCATCACTTTACTTTTTATTAGTCAAGTTTCTGGCTATATATTTGCAGCATTGGCTAGCAGTCTCCTGTGTAGTCGCATGGGATTAGCGCGGATGTTATTATTGGCATCTTTTTGCCTCACTTGCGCCCTGATTACTTATGCTGTTTCTCCCTACTGGTTTTTAATGGTTGCAGCAGGAACATTTTTTGGTCTAGGAATTGGCTTAATTGATGCTGGTGTCAATACTTACATCGCGAACCATCAAGGCAATGCTGACTTAATGGGTTTACTGCACGCTTTTTATGGTGTAGGAGCATTATTAGGCCCTACTGTTGCCACAACACTACTCGCAATGAATGTAAATTGGCGAGGTGTTTATTTTGCGATCGCTGCTGTTGTCAGTTTGACTGTAGTTGGTATGCTGTGGGCAGTTGTGTATAATTACAGACCATTTACCAAGCAGACTAATGTTGCGGGTACAAATCCCGTCACAAATCTCAGTGTAGCTTTAAGAACACCTGTGGTGTTGATGGCAGGATTATTATTGCTAGTTTACGTGGGTACGGAAGCTTCTGTTGGTAACTGGGCTTACAGCGTTCAGACGATAAGTCGAGGTACACCGGAAATACTAGCAGGTTATAGTATCAGTGGCTATTGGTTGGGATTAACCTTAGGACGTTTAGCTACAGGACGTGTAGTCAAGTATTTCGGTGCAGTCCGTACTTTAGATTTAACTTTAATTTTGCTGGGGATAAGTTTAATTGCTTGGTGGTTGCTACCACAACAATTACTAAGTCTACCGATAATTGGCTTTGCTTTGGCTCCTGTTTTTCCAATGACAATTTGGTTAATGCCACAAAGAATACCTGCTGCAATTGTGCCGGCGGGAATTGGTTTTATGACAAGCGTTGCGAGTTTGGGGGCTGCGGGAATTCCGGCAGGAGTTGGTGCTGTTGCAGCCCGTGTTGGTTTGGAAATTATTCCGGTTTTGATGATTCCTTTGGTAGGAATGATGGTAATTTTGCACCGTTGGTTGGTACGGCAAACAGTTACGCAGAGAGTGTAAGGAACATGGGGAATGATAAGGACAAAGGAACAAGAAAAATTCTCCCCTACTCCCGTCTGCCCCTGACTTGAAATTGGGTGTAGGGGTGTAAGAGAAAAACATTTTCATACCTGGCGGTGAAACTTGTTTCATTGGGATTGTCTTCTATTTACCATCGGGAAGTATCGCTCCCAGAAGATAGGTTTCTTGCAAACTCTCAGCATTCACGTTTGCTCCTTGAAGATTGGCGCTCCTCAAGTCTGCTTCTCTCAAGTTCGCATCATGTAAATTTGCTCCGCTCAAATTCGCTTGATATAGTTTAGCCCTGGAAAGGTTTGCCCCTATTAAGTTGCTTCCACTCAAGTTCGCTTGCTGCAAATCAGCTTCAGTTAAACTGGCATGGCTGAGATTTGCCCCCTCTAAATTCACTTCTACTAAAGTGGCACTCAAAACAGCACTAGCTAAGTTTGCTCCCTGAAAACATGCTTGGCTTGCATTCGCTCCACTTAAATTGGCAGCACTGAGATTAGCTCCACTCAAAGTCATGCCCACAAGATTGGCTTCACCCAGTTTGGCTCCTCCCAAGTTAGCTCCAATCAAATCAGCCTCACTCAGGTTAACTTGCATGAGATTGGCACCGCTTAAGTTCGCTCCAATTAAATTTGTCTGACTTAAATCTGCTCCTCTTAAATTAGCACCACTGAGATTAGCACCAATTAATTTGCTACCCCTAAGATTAATTCCCTGTAAATCAACTTGATATAAGCTTGCTCCATTGAAGCTAAATCCATGAAAATTCCGTTCTCCGGCGGCATATAGCTGTAATAGTTCATCTATATTCATTTTTACCTGCCTATTCATGAATGCTGCCATCAGGCATGATTGCTCCTCGCAGATTGCTGCCCCGCAGATTAGCGCGGGTTAAATTAGCTGTACTGAGATTGGCTTCCTGTAAATCTGCGCCATAAAGATTGGCTCCCTGCAAATTAGCACCTTGGAGATTAGACTGCATCAAGTTCACACCAGCTAGAATAGCGCCTTGCAAAATAGCACCAGACAAGTTTACTTTCTGCAATACTGCACCACTCAAAACAGCTTCACTCAAGTTAGCTTCACTTAAGTTGGCTCTACTTAAATCTGCTCCACTGAGGTTAGCGACTATTAAAGTTGCACCCTTAAGGTTGGCTTGATCTAAATTAGCTGCCACCAAGAATGCACCACTTAAATTGGCTCCAGTGAGAATTGCCTTGGCGAGGTTAGCACGAATTAAATTCGCTCCACTTAATTTTTCCTGAGCTAGGTTAATTCCACTCAAATTTGTACTGCTGAAATCGCGATCGCCAGCAGCGTAACGTCCCAATAAATCATCCGCATCCATAACTTAATAATTCCAAGTCTTAACAACAGACACGGTTCTGACAACTTGAGTTTTACTTGTGTGACTTTCTTCACAAGTTCCTCATGTTGTTTTTCTACAACTTTAGGTGGGACAAGTGAAAAAGGAACTTTATCTCACTTCTATTTTCATCCAATTGGTTGAACCACAAGCAGGATTCTTAAAATCTGTTTACGAGTGATTTTAGAAAATATTGAGACTGGCAGCAATCTTTTAACTATGGTTCTCACTCCAGACAAACATTCAAAAAAACCACCACCCCTAGAGTCAGTCGCAGTTCCAAAATTAAAGGGTAGGAAAAAGCTGACAATTTGGATTGCTGGTGTAGTGGCGATCGCTTGTGTTGGCTTGATTACTACTTATGTTATTACTCAAAAGGAAACAGCCAAAGTTACACCAACTCCTACCCCAAGCCTAGCAGAACAAACAAAAGTCACTGCTCTAGGACGACTGGAGCCAAAAGGAGAGGTAATAAAATTATCGGTTGCCAATGCCCAGGATAGTCGTGTAGACAAATTGCTTGTTAATGAAGGTGACAAAGTTAAAGCCGGGCAAGTAATTGCCATTCTCCAAGGCATGGATAAAAAGCAGGCGGCATTAGCTGAGGCAAAACAATATCTGGCTGTGCAGCGAGCTAAACTTGCCCAACTCAAGGCAGGAGAGGCTAAAACAGCAGAAATAGCAGCACAAGAGGCAAACATTGCTCGCATAGAAGCTCAACTACGCACTCAAACAGCAGAGAAACAAGCGGCGATCGCTCGTGCCAAAGCAGAGTTGCGTAACGCCGAAATTGACTATAAACGCTACGAGTCTCTCCACAACGAGGGAGCAATTGAAACTTATAAACGTGATGAACGACGCAAGACTTGGGAAACCGCACAAGCAACCCTCTCGGAAGCTAATGCCCAACTAGCAAACACTGCCTCCACATTACAAAAGCAGATCCGACAGGAAAAAGCCATGCTTGAGAAACTACGGGAAGTACGTCCTGTGGATATACAAGTAGCTCAAGAGGAGGTAGACTACGCTGCTACCCAAATTACTAAAGCTCAAGCTGAGTTAAATGATAATTATGTGCGCGTTCCAGTTGCAGGTCAAATCCTCAAAATTAATACCCGTGTTGGAGAACAAGTTAACACTAGTCAAGGAATTGTAGAATTAGGACGTACGCAGCAAATGTACGCTGTTGCCGAAGTTTATGAAACCGATGTAGGTAAACTACGAGTCGGACAACGGGCAAGCATAGTAAGTGAACATGGCGGTTTTACAGGTGCACGGTAAGGTTGAGCATATTGGTTTGCAAATTAAAAAGCAAGATGTACTCGCATCTGATCCTGCTGCCGAAAAAGATGCTCGTGTAGTAGAAGTCAAAGTTCGCATTGATCCGCAAGACACTGTTAAAGTCGCGGGGCTGACTAACTTGCAAGTCCGCATCACTTTCGACCTCGATACTACCAATAGTCGTAATCTTTCTCAATCCCCACAGTAGAGCATATGAAACTACTGAACGTCAAAACTTCATTGGGCAACTTGTTTGTCGATCCCCCTTTAGGTTGGGCGCAACTACGCCATCAAAAATTGCGCTTGTTGGTAGCTCTAGCTGGAATTGCCTTTGCCGATATTCTCATATTCATGCAACTAGGGTTCAAAGCCTTATTGCTTGATGGTTCTACTCTCGTCCACAAAAATCTGCATGGCGACTTAGTTTTAGTTAGCCAACGAACGAAGTCTCTACTTGAAGGACAAGCTTTTTCTAGACGGCATTTGTACCAAGCAGTAGCTGTCGAAGGAGTTGCATCAGCCAGCCCTTTGTACTTTTCTTTCGGTGGATGGGTTAACCCTTGGAAGAAGGAAGTTAATAACATTGCCGTTATTGCTTTCAATCCCGCCCGACCTGTTTTAAACTTACCAGATGTTAACCAACAGCTAAACCAAATTAAACTGCCAAATGTAGTCCTTTTTGATAGTCAATCTCAACCCGACTTGGGGCCTGTAGCTGAGTCTTTTACTCAAGGACAGAGCATCACTACTGAAATATCAGGTCGTAGAGTTAGAGTTGGTGGTATTTTTACTCTTGGCAGCAGTATTTTTACTAGGGGTCATGTTATTACTAGTGACTGGAATTATTTACGTTTGTTTGGTGCTGACAGCATCGATAAAATTCATGTTGGAGTCTTGACTCTCAAGCCTGAGGCAGATGCTCAAAATATCAGCAAACAGATTCAGACACGCTTACCTAGCGATGTCAAAGTTATTACTCGTCAAGAGTTTATAGACGCAGAGCAGGCATACTGGGCAGCCGATCCGGCTGGTGTGATTTTTAACTTTGGTACAATTATGGGCTTTATTGTTGGGGTGGTGATTGTCTATCAAATTTTGTATTCAGATGTAAACAATCATTTATCAGAATATGCCACTCTCAAAGCAATGGGCTATACCGATATGAGCCTGTTAGTTGTTGTTTTTCAAGAAGCGATTATTCTCGCTATCTTAGGATTTATTCCTGGATTTGCTTGTTCTATTGGTATGTATGGGCTACTCGGAAATCTAACTCGCATTCCAATTTTGATGCGATTAGATGTGGCGTTGCAGGTATTTGCGATCACCGTTGTAATGTGTTTAGTTTCGGCGGCTGTTGCTATGCGGAGGTTGCAGTCTGCCGATCCAGCAGATGTGTTTTAGAAGGATAAAGGATGAAACCAGTAGTGTGCGTTATGGACATTAATCCTAACGCACCGAGAATTTACGATGGTGCGTTGCGCAACGCGACAACATACCCTACCAAGTGAAAGCCAAGTGTTGAATTAATATGTCTCAACAACTATCTACAAAACCTGTTGTCAGTGTTCGCCATCTTAACCACTCGTTTGGCAAGGGAGCTTTGCGAAAACCTGTATTAGTTGATGTAAATTTAGATATTTTTCCCGGCGAAATTGTTATCCTCACTGGCCCTTCAGGAAGTGGTAAAACAACATTACTCACTTTGGTGGCTGCATTGCGTTCTGTACAGGAAGGAAGTGTCAAAGTATTAGGTCACGAATTATACGGTGCGAGTAAAAGGCAATTAGTACAAGTTCGCAAGCAAATTGGTTTTATTTTCCAAGCACACAACTTGCTAGAATGCCTGACAGCACAACAAAATGTGCGGATGTCTCTGCGTTTGCATCATGAAATGTCTATGCAAGAGCGCATTGCTAAATCTATTGCAATTTTACAGGCGACAGGCATGGGAGAGCGTTTAGATTACTATCCCGATAGTCTTTCTGGCGGTCAAAAACAGCGTGTAGCGATCGCTCGTGCTTTGGTAAGTGAACCCCAACTACTACTAGCAGACGAACCAACAGCAGCACTAGATAGTAAATCTGGTCGTGATGTAGTAGAAATTATGCAGCAGTTGGCACAAGAGCAAGCAAGCACAATTTTGTTAGTTACTCATGATAACCGGATTCTAGACATTGCCGATCGCATTCTGCATATGGAAGATGGACGTTTAGCAACAGATACAGCACTGCGGGCTTAGGTTAGTGGAAATCACAAAGGGAAAGGGTTATTTAATAATACTTATAAGTAGCTAATCTTTCTAATACCAATTTAATGTGAAGTTGCACATATCTCGTTCCCCCTAAATCCCCCTTCAAAAGGGGAGGCAGTGCGGTGGTGAACCAGCACTCTTGGCGGGTAATACGAGCGCAGCTAGCTGACTGGTGCGCATGGTTTCCCGGCATAAAGGAGCGTAAGCGCCCTAACGGGTTAAGCGCGTCGAGTGCGACTGGCGTCACCTGCCGTGGACTTTGATAGATTTTTTCTGGTTCCCCCCTTTTTTCAAGGGGGGTTAGGGGGATCGAATTCTATGCAGCCTCATAAAGAATTGGTATAAGTTCTTATTTTTTCTTATTAAACTCTTATTTCTTTGTTGTATGAATCCCTCAAATGATTAAAATAATTAGCTCATTTAGTGGCTACATACGAGTTCATATTTTTCAGTGCAGATATATGTAAAGTCGGATATTTGGCTAGTTTAAAAACTAGAATCATAAAATTCAAATATTAATATACAGCAAGCCTAAATACTACATGAGCAAAAATATTTAATAGCTAATTGTTTAACTATTAGCTATTAGTAGCTTTTCCCTAATTAATTAATCCCGTCACTATGCAAAAGCTAGGATTATTAGGAATACTCAAATTAGGCTTGTTACTCTTATTTCAATCTCAGTTACTAGCAAAAAATCTTAACCCATTGCTTGAAAAAGCTTGGATTTTTCATGATTTTGATGGTAATGGTAATAGTGATGTAGGTTGGCAAAATAGAGAGTCAGGAGAATATGCGATTTGGCTAATGAATGAAACTTCTTTAGCTAGTTTAGTATTTTTCGCAAGGTTTTCAGATCCTGATTCTTGGTTTCCTAGTGCTGCTGATTTCAATGGTGATGGAAAGACAGATATCTTTTGGCGAAATTTCAATACTGGTGAAAATATTCTTTGGATAATGAATGGTGCTGATATTGTTAGTAAAACTAATGCCCAGCTTGTTCCTAACTCTTGGTTCCCTTACATTGGTGATTTAGATGGTGATGGAAAGACAGATATCTTTTGGCGGAATTTCAATACTAGTGAAAATGCTATTTGGTTAATGAATGGAACAGCCATTAATAATGCAACTTCAATTCAAGCTGTTTCTACTTCTTGGATAGCTGGTGTTTTTGATTTCAACGGTGATGGTAAGGTTGACATTTCCTGGCGCAATAGAAATACTGGAGAAAACGCAATTTGGTTAATGAATGGAACAGTGATTAATAGTGCCGCTTCAATCCAAACTGTTCCCTATTCTTGGTTTCCTTATATTGGTGATTTTAATAGTGATGGTAAGACAGATATATTCTGGCGCAACTTAAAGACTGGTGAAAATGCTATTTGGATCATGGATGGAACTACCATTAAAAATGCAGCTTTTGTACAAACTGTTCCCAGTTCTTGGTTGCCTTATGTTAACGATTTAAGTGGTAATGGTAAGACAGATATATTCTGGCGCAACTCAAATACTGGTGAAAATGCGATTTGGATCATGGATGGAACCACTATTAAAAATACAGCTTTTGTGCAAACTGTTCCAACTCATTGGTCGATTGGTATAGGCAATTTCAATGGTGATGGAAAGACAGATATATTCTGGCGGAACTTAAAGACTGGTGAAAATGCGATTTGGATCATGGATGGAACTTCTATTCAAAATGCAGCTTTTGTGCAAACCGTTCCAACCAATTGGCTGGCTTGGTTTTGAGCAGGAAAGAATCTTTTCAGCTTTTCATGGAAAACGTGATCGCTCCAGTTGCTTTGTTGGCGAAGCCTTCGAGTATCACTCTTTTTTGTATAGATTAATCAGCGTTAATCATCCAAAAATGAAGGTTAGAATTTATCGTAAATATAAATTTAAGTGCCTTTATGACGGCTGATTTAAGCTCACTGGATGCTTCTAGTTATTTAGCAGTATTAGCACAGGCTGCAAATGCGTACAGAGGAGAACACAACGAACGTCCTTCTCCTAGTGTACTGGTAGATGCATTACTACAAGCAGAAAAAACTACCAAGCAACAACGACTGACATATTCTTTTGAATCCTTACTTGGTCAATGGCGGCTGTGCTTTGCTACTGGAACTCGTAAAGTAAAAAAGCGAGGGGGAATTATTTTGGGTAAGGGTTTTTATTGGCCCAAATTTGCTCCAGCATATATTGCTTTTAGTGCTGTAACACCAATAACAGAAGAAATTCCAGCTAAAGGGGAAATAAAGAATCAGATTAAATTAGGGCAAGTGTTGTTAAAACTAACAGGCCCAGCTCAATATTTAGGTAAGAAAAATTTACTAGCGTTTGACTTTACTCACATCCAAGTCAGTTTATTTAACCGTGTTGTTTACAACGGACAAATTCGCGGCAAAGCCCAGACTGAGAATTTCTACAACCAACCTATCGCCAAACTGCCCTTTTTTGCGTTTTTTGCAGTGGCAGAAGACTGGATTGCAGCTCGTGGGCGTGGAGGTGGGTTGGCACTTTGGATTCGAGAAAAATAATTATTTACTGTCCGGAATGTTGTGTGTTGGTTTTGTAGCCTTCCATGATCCTACGCGATGTCGTTTCAATCTCCTAATTCAAAAGCGCTATACTAAAGCACGCCACACTGCTAAATCAGCGTGTGGTTTTACATTTGTAACCCTATCTCTATGCTGAATCCTAGTGCGATCACGACTGTCTTTACATGGGCAAGTAGGGATATTCTTTGTGGTTGCCCTAGAGATGTAGTGCGTTAACTTAGATGACAAGCACAATTTGGACTACTTTCAACTGAGAGGGAACGATAATGCATATGAAACCGGAAAAACCTAAATTTTCACCAAAGCCGCAAGAAGCGGATTCTAGTAGACCTCAAAAGCCTAAACCATGGAAACCACAAGAGGGAGAACCTCAAGCTTGTCAACATATCAAAATCATTGATTGTAACAAGCCAACTAGTCGAGTTTTTTATGAGTGCTATCACTGTCAGCAGGGATTACTGACAGAGTGTGTTAAATCGCCCCCAGTTCAAGAGACTGACGTAGTGTGTCCGAACTGCGGTAGAACTGCAATCAAGCTGCTCGCAAAAGAAGTGTTATCAACCACAGCAATCCCCTCTCCTTGGAGGTAATTTCCTACGGCGATCACAACTGCTTGTTTCGAGTAGAAAAGCGGTATGGCAAATTTTTCAATCAGAATCGCTGACATCATGGAATAAGGACTGCCATGCTGTTAAATTGTGAGTTTCTAATTTATGAGTAGCTTTCGTCGTTTTCGGCTCGCTGCTGCCATTTTTGCCATTGCTGCAATGGTGACTTTATGCTGGTTTACAATCGATCAAACGCCCGTGCAAGCCCAATCTCGACCAACAGCTGCCATTACACTAGATGGTCGCCGCTTGTTTGAAGTTAATCAAGCAGGACAATTTAGTGCTGAAAATCGCGCTGCTGACGCCAACTTAATTTTGAGAGAAGTAGTCCGCTCTAGTGAACCTGTGAAGGTGGAGATTTTACAAACCAATCAATTACCCGTAATTTTGGTCAACAGTCGTCACCTGCTGACAGTGACGCAACAAGACACTCCCACTGGCAGAACCACACAAGAACAAGCACAAATTTGGGTACAAAGGATTACTGAAGCTGTTCGGCAAGGACAAGAAGAACGAAGATTAAGTTATTTTTGGCGGGCAATATTACTAGCGGTTTTGTTTGTGTTGGGTGCGATCGCTCTCCATTTGGCTTTGGGTTGGGTTTGGCGCTATTGGTTGCGGCGGTTGCTTCCCCAAGAAGCCAATCACCCCGACACTGGAGCGCAACCTAAAGGGATTGAATTATTTCTGCAATTAACCCTCGTTTTTGTCCGTGCGCTTTTATGGATTGGGACGGCAATATATATTACTGACTTGTTTCCTTTGACAAGAGAGTGGAGCCAGCGTGCCGTCAGTATTCTCTGGATGAGTCTGACATCGCCAGTTATTTCCATCGGAGAAAGCTCTTATTCTGTCATCAATATTATTATTCTCATTGCCTTGTTTGTGGTAGTTCTGGCGATTGCTGGCGCAGTGACGAATTTAGTGCGATCGCGCGTACTGCGCATTACCAATATCAGCCGGGGTGTTCAAGAATCGATTGCAGTTGCGATCAATTACAGTCTGATTTTTATTGGTACAGTTGTGCTGCTACAAATTTGGGGATTAGATATCACTTCGCTAGCTATTGTAGCCAGCGTTTTGGGTGTGGCGATCGGCTTTGGTTTGCAGGGAGTTGCCAAGGAGTTAGTAAGTGGTTTTGTAATTACTTTTGAGCGTGCTATTGAAGTTGGAGATTTTGTGGAAATTGGCAAATTTATAGGAACGGTGGAGCGATTAAATGCTCGCAGTACTTATATCCGCACTCTAGATGACATAGTAGTGATTGTGCCAAATTCTCGGTTGTTAGATACAGAAGTAGTGAATTGGAGTCATCGCGGTTCTACATCTCGTTTAGTATTACCTGTACGCGTAGCTTATGGAGCAAGTATAAGTGTAGTACGCTCTGCCCTACTAGATGCTGCCCGCGAAAGCTCTGATGTCTTAAAAAAACCAGCGCCTCTTGTTTGGTTTCATGGATATGGCGAAGATTTTTTAAATTTTCAGTTGTTAGTTTGGATTTCCAAACCCCGTAAACAGTTTCAAATCAAGAGTGATTTATATTTTCTGATTGAAGAAAGTCTACGGCAGCACAATATTCATATTCCCTATCCTCAACGCTCTCTACATTTGCGTTCTGGCAGCTTACCCTTAGAACTTTCACCACAGCTAGAAAATTCTTTGTCTCATCTTTCTGAAGGTTTGCTTGCTTGGTTAAAAACCCAGTTGCAAAACCATAACTCTAATGGTTTTACTAATCAATCTTCTCAATCGACAAAAATTCCAACAGATAAAAATAATTTAGATTAACTTTCTTTCGTATCACTCTAGGATAGGAGTCACTAAGTGCAGTAAAGCTAAGTAGAATGGTTAACTAAAATCAAAGTTAGTAGAGTATTGTATTGAGCCACTTAACCCCCTTCAAGAGCGATAAATCGCTTACTACGAACAAAACTTTCATTTTACATCTAATTAAGCCTACCTAATTATCGAAAATAAAGTTTGACAAATTGTCTGTTGACAGAGCGATTCACTTCATTTTATAAAACAGGCGCTGATATAAAAATAACTATGAAACAGCAGCTTTTCTTCACATCTTTCGCTTTGGCAGTAGTGGCAGTCTTATTTAACTTTTGGAAAATTTCCGAAACTCATGCCCAAACTAATAACACTCAACAAGTGACAATCAAATTCCAAGCAATGGTGGGCGACAAGCCATTTAGCTGTGGTAATAGTTATACGGGCTTAGGTAAACCAGCAACTACTTTAACCCTCTCAGACTCTCGTTTTTATGTCTCTGATGTTGCTTTAATTGATGAAAAAGGCAAGTTAGCACCATTGACGCTTAACCAAGACGGCAAGTGGCAATATCAAAACGTTGCCTTACTAGACTTTGAAAACAAAACTGGTGCTTGTGCTAATGGCACTGTGGAAACACGAGATATTGTTGTCGGTTCGGTTCCACCTGGCAACTACAAAGGACTGCAATTCACTTTGGGTGTACCTTTTAACCTTAACCACGAAGATGCAACTGTTGCATCCTCTCCTCTTAACCTTACGTCTTTATGGTGGAACTGGCGCGGAGGCTACAAGTTTATGCGAATTGACTTGCAGCCAAACTCCGCAATATCAGCAGGCATGAAACATCAAGATAAACACGAAAGTGTAGGTTTTCCAATACACTTGGGTAGCACTGGCTGTGAATCGGTAGGAGATAACCAAAAACCATCTAGTTGTAGTCATCCTAATACTGCAAAAGTCATATTAGGTAACTTTATCCCCAACAAAAACGTGGTTATTGCTGACTTAAAAGCATTGGTAGCTGATACTAATTTGACTGGAAATCAAACTAATACCGCTCCTGGTTGTATGTCTGAGCCAACCGATACTGACTGTTCTGGCATCATGGCAAATATAGGTTTACCTTTTAACGGCAAATTTTCTCCTGGACAAACTTTTTTCAAGGTGAAGTAAAAAAATGAAGTGGCGGCGATCGCTAGCTTACATAATTATTTGTGTTCTATCGTTTCTGTTGGCGATCGGCTTGAGTCAGTTGTTGTCCATGAATAACAGGGCAACTGCTACAAAGCCAACTGCCACTTACACCTGGAACATTCCTGCTTGGATGCCCAAGCCTATAGTTCCAGCAGACAATCCTATGAGTGATGAAAAAGTCGAGCTGGGAAGACACTTGTTTTATGAACAGCGCTTATCTGTTACAGGAGAATTTTCCTGCGCTTCCTGTCACATCCAAGCCAAAGCATTTACTGACGGTAAAACCGTAGCAGTTGGTGCAACTGGAGAAAAGCACCCACGTAATTCTATGAGTCTGGCCAATATCGCCTACAATTCATACCATTTCACTTTTTGAGTGATTCATCTTCAACCCCTCCCAACCTCCCCTTAGTAAGGGGAGGTGCCGTAGGCGGTGGGGTAGATCCATATCAGCCTTTTCATGAAATAGTATCAGTTCTAACTTGGGCAAATCCTGGGCTGACAAAACTAGAGTCTCAAATGCTAATACCTCTATTTGGAGAACACCCAGTTGAAATGGGGATGGTAGGAAAAGAGCAAGAAATTCTGACTATGTTGCAAAGCGATCGCACCTACAAACAACTCTTTGCCGCAGCCTTTCCTGGGAAAGACTCAATCAGTATTGCTAACCTCGCTAAAGCGATCGCTGCCTTTGAACGCACATTGATTTCTGTCAATTCTCCCTATGATCGCTACCGCTATGGAGGTGATGTCAATGCTATCTCAGCAGCAGCAAAGCGCGGAGAAGCGCTGTTTAATAGCGAACGTCTGGAGTGCTTCCACTGTCATGGTGGAATTAATTTCTCCGACTCGGTGATGCACGAACGCCTAGCATTTAAAGAAATAGCTTTTCACAACACTGGGCTTTACAATATTGATGGCAAAGGTGCATATCCATCAAGTAACACAGGAGTACGCGAGCTTACAAACAAACCTTCGGATATGGGTCGTTTTAAAGCCCCGACATTGCGGAATATTGCATTGACAGCTCCCTATATGCATGATGGCAGTATAGCCACTTTAGAGGAAGTGATCGACCATTATCAGGCGGGAGGCAGAACCATCCACACGGGAAAGTTTGCGGGAGTAGGCAGTACAAATCCTTTTAAGAGTCAATTTATCTGAGGCTTTCAGTTAACTGAGTCCGAAAAGCAGGATTTACTAGCGTTCCTACACAGCCTCACAGATGAAACCTTCATTAATAACCCAGCATTTGCGCCAATCAGCCGAGAGCGGTGATTTCACAATGCAGCAGGTAATACTATTTCACGAAAAGGCTGATATGGATCTACCCCACCGCCTACGGCACCTCCCCTTAGTAAGGGGAGGTTGGGAGGGGTTGAATACGAATCACTCAAAAAGTGAAATGGTATAAGGCATATCCCCTACCAGCTATAGAAATCAACTTACTTCCAACCTTTTTCGGCTTGGGCGAGGACATATGCTGCTACATCTTCAATTTGCTCTGCTTTTAAACGAGCTTTGAAGGCAGGCATAGCATTTTTGCCATTAGTAACTTGAGCAATAATCGCTTCTGCTGAGTTCATTCCATACTTTTCCAAATCTTCCGTTTTCAGGCTTTTATTGGCTTGAACCAAGTTCTTACCACCCGCATGACATGAAGCGCAATTGGCACTAAAAACTTTAGCTCCGTTCCCTGCATCTGCTGCTAAAGCCGGACGATTGAAAGCAAAAGTGAAAATTGCTATGCTCAGTAAAAATACAGAAAAAATCTTTCTCATCTGGTGTTCTCTCTAGAAAAAGCCATGTTCGGCAGAGTATTCTCCCTAATTCTCTTGTCTAGGGTATATGTCGTCAAAAGACAAACTGTCAAACTTGGCTTTGTTGCTAATTCAGGTTAAGCTTTTAAATAATTCCCATTAATGATTTTCTAGAAAAAAACTGATACGCAACTTACCCATACCTGAATCCTGCTCTACAAAAGATCCAACCCCAAACACCTCGCGAATCAGCGTCGGTTGCAGTAGCTGTTCCGGTTTCCCTACTGCGGCAATGACTCCTTCTTTAAAGACGTAAATGCGATCGCAGTAAGTAGCAGCAAGATTCAAATCGTGTAAGGCGGCAAGTGTAGTCACACCTAGCCCTTTTACTAATTCCAAAAGTTCCAACTGGTAGCGAATATCGAGGTGATTGGTTGGCTCATCAAGAATTAAAAGGCGTGCTTGTTGGGCGATCGCATTCAATTGGCACTAAATAAGAATGAATACCGAGTTTCAATAAATCTTCTCGTGAGCCAATTGCTTGTTTTTCAAAAGCACTTTTAAAAGTCGATAATACAAAATCTGGCTCAACTCCTAAAAAAACTTCCTGTGACGGGTATTTCTGCGCTAAAACTGGAATTGTGGAATATGCCTGCTGATACTCTGGCAAAATCGGATTATCTAAATAAGCTGTACCAACCATGTGCTTTTCTAAACCCAGCGCTAACATGACTTCCGTTGCCGCTTGCGTCATGGTGACTACGCGTTGTGGTGGTTGATTGTAGGTAATCGTCAGATCACAATTTTTAAGTGTGGCTGGAGTATATTTTACAGCCTTAGAAACAGTATTATTTGATGTAACAACATTTTTGTTACACCCTGAAATCACTCCCAGAATAGCCACTACCAAAGCTGTAATCAAGGGTTTGAGTATCCAAGTATGGTGACGTAATTTACTCACACAAAACTCTCGTATCAAAACTCAACTGATGCTGTTCCTAACACCGTAAATGGTGGTGCAGGGTCGATACTATACCCATCAACCTCATAATACTTAACATTAGAAATATTCTTGAAGTTGACTGCAAATCGATAATTTTGCTGTCGATAGAAGATGGAAGCATCTGCTCGTAAATAACTTGCGAGTTTAAAAGCATTGGGTAAATCTACCTCTTGCTCGCCAACAAAATACAACCCAGCACCAAATCCTAGTCCTCGCAAACTACCACGCTGAAGTTCATAAGTTGTCCACAATCCAGCGCTATGTTCTGGAACACCAAATAATCTGTCCCCGACAGGAATCTCATTATCTTTAGTCACTTTGCCATCAATGTAAGCATAGTTGGCAATCACCTTCCAGCCTGGTGATATTTCTCCTGCAATATCTAATTCAATACCTCGGCTACGTTGTTCTCCCGTTTGGATACTGAGGATTGAGAGTTGATGATGTCGGGTGATGCGTTACTACAAGCTCGGCGATCGCACTTGCTCAAGTTCAGTCATCTTCAAAATCAGTTTGATTTCTTGCCAATAACTACAAGAGAAATTTAGGATGTGTTTGAAAATCGATTTAGGGTGTGTTGATCAAATATTTGTATAAATCATCAATTACTGCATTAGCAGCAATTAAGTTTGACCCAATCCAAGGCCAGATATCTACAGAGTATACATGCCCTTGCTGAACAGCTTTTAGGGTTTTCCAAAGGGGTTTTTGTTGTAGTTTCTTAAAGTTTTCTTTATCTCTGTTGTCAAAAGTTGTCACGAATAGAATGTCACCATCGAATTCTTCTAGTTTTTCTTCAGAAATACTCTCAGTCCAACCACTTGGTGTGACAACATTCTGCACTTTTGGGCGTTGCAATCCAATATCATCAAGAATAGAACCAATAAATGAGTTTTTCGCACTGCTTTGTATTTCTGATCCATTAATATGAATGACAGATATTGTTTTATTTTGATACTGACTGCTTAACGCTATTTTTAGTTCTTCTATTCGTTTATAATAATTATCCCATGCTTGTTGTGCGATTTCTTTTTTTCCTAATGCCTCAGCGATAAAATTGAAATGTTCTCTCCAAGAAGGTGTACCTTGCCATGCACCCAATGCTGTAGGACTGATTTGAGTGAGGCGAGGATAAATTGTTTTAACATATTGCCACCCCAGAATTAAATCAGGCTTAAGCCGCAATATACTTTCTAAATTAGGTTCATATTGAGAGCCTATTTTCTGTATTCCCTCTGCCTTATTCTTTAAATAGTCTGGGAAATCATCATCCCAACCATCAGAAGTGCTTCCTATTGGTTTAACACCAAGGACGAGTGCATTACCTAAAGTGAATTGAGATATAGTCACAAAACGCTGGGAATTTTTAGGAACACAGGTTTTTCCCATAGTGTGTGCAATTACTCGACACTCTTTCGCTGGTGGAGAAAGGCTTGTGGCATTTGGTTCGCTGCTGCGATAACAACCCGAAGCAAGCACAAATGCCACTATTCCCAAAAACAGCATGTAGGTGAGATGGTGTAGAAACTTTTTCATGAAGATTTGAACTTTTCTAACCTCTAGGAAACGGTTCCCTGCATTTTGAATAGAACACCTGCTTTAGAACTCGTAGGAAATGGTTGCCTGCACATTAAACGGTGCGCCTGGATAAACTCTGCTTCTATTTGTAGCAACTTCGTAGTATTCTACACCGAAGAGATTATTGATATTGATAGCAGTTCTCCAGTTATCTCGGCGGTAAAACAAGGCGGCATCAGTACGGACGTAACTGGGGTTTTGGAAGTTGCTGTTAGGAAAATCACCTTGTCGTTCGCCCACAAAGACTAGTCCAAATCCTAATCCTAATCCTCTGAAATCACCGCTTTGAATTTCGTAGGTTGTCCACAGGTTAGCTGCATTTTTGGGAACACTCGGCAAAAAATCACCCTCTGGAATGCGATTATCTTCGGTGACTCGCGCATCGGTGTAAGCATAGCCTGCAATAATATTCCATCCCGGTAGGATTTCCCCTTGAAGAGTGAATTCAATTCCTCGACTGCGCTGCTCACCGACTTGGATCGAGAAAATGGGATCAGCAGGGTCAGTAGTTAGTACGTTGCTTTTGGTAATCTCAAAAGCTGCTAACGTGGTGGACAGAGTATTGGTTATGTCTGCTTTGATACCTAATTCGTATTGAGTGCCTCGCTCAGGCTTAAAGGCTGTATTAGTCCGCGATCGCCCAATCACCGGATTAAACGATTGACTGTAGCTGGCATAGAGAGAAATCGGTTCAACAGGCTGATAGACAATACCAACACGAGGACTAAACGCTTGATCCGACTGAGAAAAGGTGTCAAAACTATCGAACTGTTTTGTGAAATCAAATCGTCCACCGACTAGTACGTGCAAATTGTCGGTAATATCAATTTGATCCTGAATATAGATCCCCAGGCTGTCCGTGAATGTTGTGCCAAAGTCCTCGATTTGGACGTCTGGTCGAGTAACATTATAGTCTGGGTTGAAGATATCGATTGTCGGTAATGGAGCAGTACCAAACGTAAAATAGCTAGTCGCACGACTGAGATCAAACCCGATCAATAACTGATGTTGAATGGAACCCGTGGCAAATTTCCCAATTAGATCGGTCTGCATTTGAAAGTCTTCGAGCCGAAAGCTACCATCCGCATAGATTTTGTCAATAAAGCGGTCTTCCCTTAAAGGTCTTGCTTCTATGTATGTATAGCCACCAGATTCTCGTCTGCCAGAGTAAGAAAAGCCATTGCGAAGCCGCCAGTTATCACTGAAATTATGCTCAAGCCGATAACCCGCCTGATATTGCTCCTCAATAAATTCATCTATGGATGGATAGAATAAGGCTCGATTGGTCGGCAGCACCAGAGAGCCATCGCTGAGGGCTACTACACCAAAATCAAGCACTGGATCGTTGTAGGTATAGGAGAAGTCAACCGTTAAGATGGTGTTTTCGCTGATCTTCCATTGCAGGACAGGAGCTATAAAAAAGCGCTCCTCACTCACAAAGTCCCGAAAACTACCATTGTTTTGATAGGCTGTATTGAGCCGATAGCGCACAGTTCCGTCATCACTTAAAGGCCCCGAAAAATCAAACTCTGGACGGTAAAAGCTGAACTGTCCTCCTGTGAACTGGATATTATGGTAAGGTTCACTCAGGGGCTGTTTCGTCACAGTGTTGATCACACCTCCGGGCTGCAATTGCCCAAACAGAACCGAGGCAGGTCCGCGCAACACCTCAATACGTTCTATATCAGCGAGATCTACATCAATAGGGGCAAAGCCACTGCTAGTCCGAAACCCGTTTCTGAGGTTGAAATCTTGTCTAAATCCACGAATGACAAAGTTTTGATTTTGAGGATACAACTGTGAAACACCCGGAGCATTATTTCGCACCGCATCTTGCAGCCGATTCACACCCTGATCTCTAATCACCTGATTGGGAATGACTTGAATCGACTGGGGAATATCTCGCAATGGGGTATCTGTGCGCGTCGCTGTACTCGCATCTGGTACACTATAGCCATCTTGTTCACCCGTCACCATCAACTCAATCGGCTCATTTTGTGGTGTCTCACTTGTCGGGGGTTCTGACCCCTCCCCTTCCCCTCCCCTTGGTAAGGGGAGGGGTGCCGTAGGCGGGGTGGGGTTTTGCGTCGCAGTTCCAGTGGGCGTCAAACCAAAAATCAAACCTTCATCACTATCAAACAACTCAACAGTTGGTACACTCGCCTCACCCGTTACCGTCACCCGGATTGTGTTGGCATCAAAATTTATTACCGTTATCTCAGTAATACCCGCAATTGGCTTGTCCGAGCGGAATGTAAACGCCTCACCATTAGGAAGGCGCAGTTGAGCATTGGGAATATCAGCGATAAAGTTATTGCCAGTACTGCGATTGATGGTTTTTAACTGTTCTCCTTGAGATGTCTGCAATATCACTTCCACACCTTTGTCGGTGGGGTTCGCTTTCACTCCCGTAACTTGTACAACACCCCCCTGTTTCCCCCCTTGGTAAGGGGGGTCTGGATTCGGGGAGTTGGTTGGTGTTGGCGTTTGCACTAGTTTTTGGGCGCTAGTAATGGGAAGTTCTATTTCACTCAGCTGTCGAATTTTTCTCTTAGATATGCCTTCTACTGTCTCAGCAGTTGCAGGATTTATGAACAACATCCAAAAAGAATTTGTAATCAACAGAATTGAAAGTAATTTTTGTAGCTTCATAATATTTGCCCCACACCTAATTTTGAAAAATGATTGCGACTGGATTATCCAATTCAAAATCCTATTAACTGGTAATTGCTTCGTGGTCTGGCAATCTATCCTCTACATCACGCAACACAGGAAAGGCATAACAGCCCAAACAAATCAGGACAACAATAAAAGAGAACAGGGCAAATTGGAGTGCCATGCCGCTACCTGTACCCGTACCAAATATGCTGCCGAAGATAGGAACTAGCATTCCTCCAGGTTGCATTGCAGGTTCAAAGAATCTGTCGGCAAGAGGCCCTGAAATCAACAATCCCAAGGGGACAATTAGTCCGGTAAGCAGTGAACTAGCAGCAAATACACGTCCTTGAGTGGCAGGTTCTACTTTGGAAAGCCAGATGGCTTCTTCGCAGCTATTTGCTAATGGCTTAAATAAACCTGCACAGAAGTTGGCTCCCATCCAGAGTGAGGGCGATCGCCAAATTCCCAGCATTGTCTCAAAGCCAAAAACAAAGGCTCGACCAATCAATAGCCCGTGGATGCGTCGTTTTGGCCCGCCCCAGAGCATCATTAAGATACCGCCAATTAAGCCGCCGAGTCCCATCGCTCCACCCACCATTCCCAATACAGCCGTATTGTTGTTGCTACGTGCCAAAATCATCGGTTCACTAACAGCAGAGGCGACATCAAAGAAAATGAAACTCAAGGAAAACAGTTGCAATGCCATGAGACTAGGACGTTGCCAAAGATAGCGAAATCCAAAGGTTAACTCTTGCCAAACTCCTTCTACTTTCGACTCTTGATTTTCTATTTCTCTTTGCGGTTGAGGAATTCTTGCAATCCAAAGTGTGCTAACAGCAATGGCAAATGTAGCAATATCAATCAGCAAAATACCAATTAATCCCACAATGGGATACAACACACCTGCTAATGCTGGAGCTATGACACCAGAGCCAAAGGTTCTAATCGATCCCATTGCGCCCACTCTGACATAGTGTTGTTGAGAAACAAGCAGAGCTTGAGAGGCAGAGAACGCTAACCCATGAAAGTAGCCGAATAATCCGTTAGCTGCTCCAATAATGTAGAGATGCCAAATAGCTAGCTGGTTAGTAAAAAATAAGCCCAGGACGATGACAGTGGAAAGTGCGGCAACAGAATCACCACCAATCATGATCAATTTGCGATCGCTGCGATCAACTAAAATCCCGGCAAAGATGGAAGCAATTAAAATCGGAACTTCTGTGAAAAAAGCAATTAGAGCCAGTGGAGTGGCTTCACCTGTTTGCTGCCATGCCCAGATGGTAAGGGCAAAACTCGTCATATTAGAGCCAATCAAAGAGGCGGTTTGTCCTAGCCAGATGAAAGTAAAGGTGCGTAAACTTTTGGGTTGTTGCTCTAATGTCATATCAATGTGCCTGAGCCAGTTTTTTCTTCATGCGGGCAATGCGATCGCTTGGTTTCAATAGAGGGCAGTTGCCACACTTGGAATAATCTGGAGGAATCAGAGCAATGAGGCAGCAAGTTTTTCGGACTTTCATCTGGGTAGGTAAACCAGGTTCATTAAATTTTTCGCTGCGGATCAAGTTGTAGAGAGGATTTGGTTTCTGAAGTGTCTCCTGCACAGAATTGGACAGAACTAAACTATGGGGCTGTTCAAATAACACCGAATAATCCGTTTGGATAGCTTCTTTTTTTGCATATCCATCCAAATCCTCAAATATTCCATAAGAAGCATTGACTGCATTTCCCCAAAGTGTCTTTTTGGATACTTTGGTTAAGGTGTGGAGGCGATTAATGATAGGTAACAGATGATTTTGAAATAAGCCCGTAAATACCGAATTGTAGAGTTCATCTACACTGTTTGCTAATTTACCTGGATAGCCGTTGGGAATGGAAATTGGACATCGCTCTGGATAAATTACAGTACGGCTGGGATCGTGAAACCACAACGCTTGCAATTCACCGTCTTTGAAGACAAAACTTACGTTATCAAGTGAGGCATCAAATCCTACACCTGCCCAAGTCATGAACGCTAAGACACCCGGTAAAGGTGTCCAGCTATAGGCTTTGTTCCATAACGATGCAGCAACGCGAAGATCCTGAGTCTTTTGATATTCCGGACTAGCCTTGAGGATGGATAGTAGATTGTTAGGTTGCAGATATTGAGTAGCCCCAATCACGTCTACATCATTGGCAGGTGTTGTGAGGAGAATGCCATCTGTATAGAAGCTATCCAACGTCTGTTGAGCATGAGCATATATTTCTTCTACAAAATGAGATTGTAATGTTTTTATCATTGATAATTCTCCTCAACTAGATATCTAAAGAGATCGTCAAGAATGCGATTTGCCCCACCGATATTGCGTTGTGCAACCCAAGTGGCATAATGCACGTTGTAAACTTTGCTCTGTTTAACCACATTCAGTCGAAACCACAACGGATTTTGCTTTAGTTGTGTCAACGTAGATTCTTCAGGTTTAGGTGTCACGGCGAACATGACATCCCCCTCAATCAAGTCAAGTCTTTCAATCGAAACATCTGCTGTAAAACCATCTTTTATTTGTGCAACTGGTCGTTTTAACCCTGCTTCCTCAACCACAGAACCCATGAACGATCCTCTCAAGTAGATTCGGGTTGGATAATTTGGCCCATAGTTAATAGTGGCGATGATGGAAACTTTAGTTTCCTTGAGCCTGTCACCCATTCTTTGTTGAAATTCTGCAATTCGCTGATGGTAATTGTGCAAAAGTTGCTCTGCTTCTTGAGTTTTATTCAATGCATCAGCATAGATTTTTAAATCTTCCTTCCAGTAGTCCTTCCAATAATTACTCTCAGCAGCATTTCCGCTCGCAGCGACGACAGTTGGCGCAATTTGCGATAGCTGATTGTAGATTCCCATTCCCTTAACGTAAAATTGGGGACTCAGAATTAAGTCAGGCTTTAGGAGGACAATCTTCTCAAGATTGGGTTGTAAATCTCCACCGATAACTGCAATTCCTTCTGTCTGTTCTTTTGGATAAACATTGATTTGTTTGAGTGCATCAAATTCTGTAGCTCCTATCGGTTTTAGCCCCAATGTCAAAACCGCATCCAGTGGGCTGGTATCCAAAACAATGATTCGTTGTGGATTGATGGGAACGCAGCTTTCCCCCATTCCATGTTTAACGATTCTGCATTTTGAGGTAATGAGTGAGGATGAATTGGAAGAAGGTTGAGAAAATTTGCTATTACAAGCACAAGTCAATGTCAAGGTACTGACTACCAACAAAAATAAATTGAGCCATCGGCTAAAACACCACAACCGTAACTTCAAGCTGCTCCTCACATTATTTATTGATTAAACTCCAAAGTGAATCTTGCTCAATTCAGCTACACTTGGGGTTGCTGCTTGAGCAGATAACTCAATCTGATTCCAAAACAAACTTGAGAATATTTTTCAGAAAGCTTACAGGAAATAATAAACCCATTGGAAGTACTTCACTTGTTCCAAACGGAATTTTTTTTGTTCCAAACGGAATTTTTTGAATTAATTTTCGGATAATGAGGGCGATCGCCTGCTCTAAAATTTCAAATTATCTGGCGGCTATTGAGTTGTTCCCAGCACATTAACCTCAAAACTCCATATTTCCTTGAGGAGGCGATTTATATAGTTGTTATGACTTTTCAAAAAGCTTATACAGTTTGCATCAGGCGATCGCTTTCGCAATTCATAGCAATTTCTAGCTACCAGATTAAACCTAGTTACTAGGCTTTGATGGCTCTGCCTGGTGGATCTGTAGCAATCAAATCACCAAAAGACGACGGGGAAGCCCGTTCCTTTAAGGGGCACTCAGAACCGTCGTCCGTCGTCTTGGGGCAAGGGGCAAAGGGCATTCATGCATTGGCCAATGCCCAATTCCCAATTCCCGATGCCCGCGAAATTCCCCAGACTTCAGTCGGGGGATGAGCTTAACTTGCATCTGGGTAAACATGAGGAATTATCATGCTAATCGCGATCGCTATATACAAAAGCTATTGAAAATTAATAGCAATAGTTTGAATTGTTTGTTAGATTGTTTTTTGTATAGATACTATGACCTCTAACATCAGCTTTTCTTGTGGGAGATTCACTCTCCCGCATATTTTTCTGATTGGACAAATCTCAAGAAATCAAGATAGCTATTGATTTTAGTGTCAATAACTAAAGTTTATCAATTTAAAATTTAGCGACGCCTTAATTTAAATATGAGTGACTGCCCTTGCTGTAATCGAAAACTTTTGCAACATATTCGTACTAGTGGAGTTTATTGGTTTTGTCCCGATTGTCGCCAGGAGATGCCAGATATGAGTTCGGTAGTTCATGCTAAACGCTTATCTTCTGCGATATTTTCAGCAAATATAAGAGGAAAAGTGCTCTGATAGGCTTAAGAGTCAATAATGCTTTCCAAAATTTCAAATTACCTTACGGTGATTTGCAGCAAGATGCGTGCCAGGATTCATCCCAAACTTTTTGCGAAACGCAGCATAAAAAGAACTAGTACTAGCATAGCCAACAGCACGTGCAACTTCCTGAACACTCATTGTTTGCGCTTCCAGTAGCTTTCTGGCTCGATTCATGCGGTAGTCATGTAAATAGCCAAATACTGTTGTTCCAAAAACTTGCCGAAACCCTCGCTTTAAAGTGCAGTCATTCATCCCTACTTTTCGCGCTAACTCTAACAGCGAAGGGGGATGCTCGGCGTGTTGGAGCAAAATATCCTTGGCTTGGTGAATGCGATCAACATCATCCAATCGCAGCTTTACTGCCAATTTTGATTTCTGCTGTGACATCATCGAATCGAGATATAGTGCCAGAATTTCTAATGATTTGCTCTCTAGATAAAGCTGCTTTGTCAAGCCCTGGTAGGGACAGTTGAGGATTTGCTCTAAGACAAGGTGCATGGCAGGAGTGGTGGTTTGGAGTGATGAAAAGGGTAAGCTCTCATCACCCTCAACCATACGTTGTAACTCAAGCGGCAGCAAATGAAAGTGCTCTCCTGCCAAAGTCCTAAACAATTCCGGCTGAAGATGAATATCAACTTCGATTCTGGGATAACGGGCAATATCTAAACTTTCACCACCAGGTATAAACATCCCAGCTACATAATGCTGTCCTTCGGTGACATAAGATCCATCCCAAAACTTCCAGCTAGAGGAGAGATTGAAAACCCACTCCAAACAGCCTGCTTCACAAGGCTGTCCATCTACAGTAATTACATCCTCATGGAAGCTGTAGCGATGGAGAGTTAGATCAACGCCGTTACGTAAACTGATATTCCGCTTATAGCCCTTAGCAATCTGTGTAGGATACTCCCCAATCACATCAGAACTATCCAACGGATCTATGTTGCGAGCTTTTTGCCAACTTTCGTCCCAAAGTTCACGCCAACTTGACGATGAGAGGATGATGCTCATTTAAAGTAAGTTCAACATTGTTGATTAAATTTGTCATTAATCTAGTTTAATATCTAGTAATATCAGTAGACTGAAAACTTTTGCGTTCACGTTCTCGAAGCGTGCCGAATGGCATCAGTGCAGTTGTCAAGAATTACTGGGAGAACAGCGAAGCAATTACGTTTTTGGCGTATAGCTCATGTCAAGGAGGCTATACAAGAAGGGTAGTGCGAGAATTCTAGATTATCATTTCTTTAGACACAGCCTCTCAACAATATTATTACTGCTACTATGAAGTGGCTTTTTTACCACCTCTTGCTAATTGCACAGTAAAAGTCGAGCCTTCTGAGGGCTTGCTCTTGACAGTCAAAGAGCCACCACACCGCTCTAGTAATTGCAGCACAATTGTTAACCCTAAACCTGAACCTCCTTGTTCTTCACTAGCCACTGAGCGCACTCGATAAAAGCGATCAAAAATTTTGGAGATCTCACTCTCAGCAATACCAATACCAGTATCGCGAAATTCTAGTAAGACAAAATCTCCTTGAGTGCGAGCTTTGACCCATACTTGACCGCCACAAGGGGTAAACTTAATGCTATTGGAAAGTAAATGAATCACAATCTGTCTTAGCCCTCCACTAACGCACCAAACAGGAGGAAGTTCGGTAGATACGGTGTAAGCTAGCATGATCCCTTTTTCTTGTGTTAAAGGCTGGTAGGTACTGACTACACCAGGTACGACATCTGCCAGGTTTAATAATTCTAAGGTTGTTTCCTGCAAATCTCGTTCAATTTGCATCAGTTCTCGTACACCATTAATTAGAGAAGTCTGGCGATCGCACTCTTGGTTGAGCATTTGTAGATAACGTTGTCGCTGAGAATTTTTCAGAGTTGGAGAATTTAATAAACTCAGCGCTGTCTTCATATGGGTAAGAGGTGTACGCAGTTCCTGACAGACATTGTTCAAAAATTCATCTTTAAACTGCAAAGTGCTGTTTAGCATTTGTTTTTGCCGTTTTAGTCTCAAGATTTGCTTTAGTTTAATTTCATGATTAATTTGTTTCTGTCGCTGGAGTTGTTTTACCAACAGTTGATGAATAAGTTCTGATTCAAGTATTTTTGGGCAGATAAAATTAATGAGTGGATTACTTGTTAACGATTCTGCTGTGATTGCCTGTTGGATACCATTTAAAATCGGCTGAATAATTTTCCCCTCGATAGTATTGATAGCTAGTAAGTTTTGTTGGCTTTTGATAACTCGATGAGCCACTGTTAAACTACAGAACTGCGGCGACAAAACTATCAGAAAATATTCCCGTCGTATCTTGCTATCTGGTGGAAATAGTACGTCAATACAATTTGGATTAGGAGATTGTGATACAGAAGCCCCAGTGGTATTTTCTGTCTGCGCGAATCTCGCACTGTTTTCTTTGTTGTAGAAATCTACAGGGTAAGAATTGGTGTGATTTTCCTCCTGGAGATGCCCGTAGGATACGACTGATGTAGATATGTTTTGGGCGGTTGGTAGAGTACTCAACTGCTTATCCTGTAGACTAGTTGCCTGATACACACCTGGTGCGCGGCTTCTCTTAGAGTGAGCAACTTCTCTTAAAGTAGAGCTTCCTATAGGATACGAACTACTGGCAGGAGATGGAGAGAAATTGCTTTGTTCTACTTTCCCCCTATTTGCAACATGGCAAGTATAGATAGCGACTGAATCACCAAATTTTTCCTGATAGCGCTGAATTTCTGAGTGCCAAATTTTTCCTGGCGGTAGTTTTACCCACAAAGTGGCTGCAATCTGCTGCTCAATTAGTAAATCAATTTGCGCCCTCAGCAGTGATAGTAAGTTAGAAGGACTTAATAATAAGGTTGGAGGAGGCGTTTGCACGCTGGAAGCCAGATGATAAATTGACAGTTTCTGAGCTAGATAAAAATTCATGAGCCGAACGTATTAGGGCAATACCAAGAATAATAAAGCAATAATTAATACTGCCTAGTGTTTTACTGTAAGTATTTATTTTTGACAATATAAATTGAAAATAGTTAGTAGTCGGTTATAAAAACTACACTACTAACTATGTAGAGACGCGCCATAGCGCGTCTCTACTACTAACCATTAACCTTCTTTATCCTTTGTGCTAAAGCATCGCGTGCGTGTTCCCTGTCATCAAAGTGAATTTTTTCAGTTCCAAGAATTTGGTAATCTTCATGACCTTTGCCTGCGAGCAAGACACCATCTCCGGGTTGTGCTTGTAAAATAGCATTACGAATGGCCGTAGCGCGATCGCATATAACTATTGGTTGCACTGTTGGGGGTATCCCTGCCAAAATATCTTGCAAAATTCGCTCTGGATCTTCAGTACGAGGATTATCGGAGGTTACAACTGCTACATCTGCTAATTCAGCCGCTATTTTACCCATTTTTGGACGTTTTGTCCGATCTCTATCTCCGCCGCAGCCAAACACGCAAATCATCTTACCGGGGATAAATGGACGTGCAGCTTTGAGCAAACTCTCCAAGCTATCTGGGGTGTGGGCATAATCCACAATCACACTGATATCTTGCTCTTGGCTAATTTGCACTCTCTCCATCCGCCCAGGTACTCCAGGAAACTCAGGAATGGCAGATGTTACTATATCTAAATCTAATCCCAGGTGTAAAACTGCTCCTACTGCTGCCAGTAGATTTTCGAGGTTGTATTGACCGACTAACGGTGAGTTAAAAGCTACATCTCCTTTTGGTGTATGCAGCATACCACTAACACCGTTCGGTTCGTAACTTAAATTACTCATCCACAAATCAGCAGTAGAATCGCTAACACTATAGCTCCATACTTTATCTGGATCTAAAGATGATATTAATCGCTTGCCGTAGGAATCGTCTGTGTTAATTATCGCCCGTCCTTTGAGATAATTCGGACTGAATAGTAAAGCTTTGGCTGCAAAGTAATCTTCCATATCACGGTGATAGTCCAGGTGATCTTGGGTAAGATTGCTAAATACCCCTACTTCAAATTGGCAGCCCAGTACTCGCCCCTGCGCTAAAGCGTGGGAACTGACTTCCATCACACCGTATTCATTACCAGCAGCAACAGCCTCAGCTAGCTGGCGTTGCAGATCTACAGCAAAGGGTGTTGTATGTACAGCAGTTTGCGTAAATCCTGGCCAACGAGTATAAAGAGTTCCCATTAAAGCAGTGATTTTATTGGCTTTATTTAAGAAATACTCAATTAGATGGGTGGTTGTGGTTTTGCCATTAGTACCGGTAACACCGACAAGTTTGAGTTTATGCCCTGGATAGTCGTAAAAAGCAGCTGAGATTTGAGCACAGGCTTGCGTCATGTCAGTGGCACTAATCACACAAGCCTCCGGTGTGGGAGGGTGTTTTTGGGCTGCACCAGGAGATATGATCGCTGCCACAGCACCCGATGCGATCGCGCTTTGCCAAAAGTCTCCACCATCAACACGAGTGCCAGGCATACCAATGAACAAATCTCCCGGATTCGTGGCATGGGAATTTGTTGTCAGCCCTTTCACCTCACCATCTAACGCTGGATGTTGAGGTAATTGCAAAATTCCCTCTACAGTAGCGATTAACTCCCGCAGTTTCATGTTGTGAACCTCGTTAAAAAAGGGACTAAGGACTAGGGATTGGAAGAGTGGGAGAATAGGAGCAACAGATGAGGGAGATAGGGAAGATGGGGAAGAATTTACTCTTATTACTTCCTCAACTCCCTCACCAAAAGACGACGGGGAAGCCCGTTCCTTTAAGGGGCGCTCAGAACCGTCGTCCGTCGTCTTGGGGCAAGGGGCAAAGGGCATTCATG
>NZ_JAUDRH010000020.1 GCF_030381805.1 Chlorogloeopsis sp. ULAP01 | reverse complement strand
GACATAGCTGAGACACCCTTTATTTTTTCTTCTTAATTCCAGTCTCAGCTTTTTTTTGCACCTAAATCAACCCGTCGAACTCACGTTAAATTTAACTGGAGCTAATCTCAGTAGAGCTAATTTTACAAATGCTGATCTAGAAGATGCAAATCTCACCAATGCTAGTGTAACTGAAGCAAACTTCACTGGAGCAGATTTAGAAGGAGTGATTGGTCTGCGTCGCTAACGCGATCGCTGAAAATATTTAATTAGAATTTAGTGAAACTATTTTCCTCGCTTTTCCATCTTGTCTGTGAGAAAAGTAATAGAGATATTCAGTCATTGACTTTTTGCTTTAAATAAAGTATAAAGGCAAGTCATAAGAAAACTAAGTCAAAACCATAAACGTGAATATATCTCCATCTCCGACGAAACCGCGTGTCTTATCATGGCAAGCGGTTTTCTCACAGTTAATGTTTATTTTCATGTACTTACCAATTCTGGTACTTGCTTTTTACAGCTTTAACAAATCACCTTATAGTGCTGAATGGCAAGGGTTCACCTTAGATTGGTATCGCAACTTATTCCGTGATGAGCGGATTCTATTGGCTTTACAAAATAGCTTCATAGTAGCCTTTAGTGCTGTGGGAATTTCATCGGTGCTGGGGACTTTGATGGCAGTGGGGTTGGCGCGTTATTATTTTCCAGGCAAAGCCTTGTATCGTGGCATTTCTTACTTACCGTTGATTATTCCCGATATTGCGATCGCTGTTGCTACTTTAGTTTTTCTGGCAGCTTTTGCCATTCCCCTGAGTGTGTGGACGATTGTCGCAGCCCATGTAGTTTTCTGTCTTGCTTACGTTGCTTTAGTTGTTTCTTCCAGGCTGACTAACTTAGATCCCCACCTAGAAGAAGCAGCACTAGATTTAGGAGCTACACCACTACAGGCTTTTCTAAAAGTTCTATTACCTCAATTAATGCCTGGGATCATCGCAGGCTGTTTATTAGCCTTTGTCCTTAGCTTAGATGACTTTCTCATTGCCAGCTTTACAGCTGGTAGCGGTTCTAGCACGCTGCCAATAGAAATTTTTAGCCGCATTAGAACAGGAGTCAAACCCGATATTAATGCTTTGAGCGTCATCTTAATCTTAGTGTCTGCCATTGTTGCTTTCGTCGCTGAAGTAATTCGCGCTTCTTCTGAACAAGAAAGTCAATAATTATTTGTCATTGGTCAATTGTTAGCAGGGGAGCGAGTGCGGTGGTGAGGCAGCACTCTTGGCGGGTTTCCCGCCGCCTGTGACTGGCGTAGACGCCGAAGGTGACTTCAAGGTAGAGTACCCGGAGGGTTAGTAGTTAATAGTTAATAGGTTGGTTGCTTGTCTATTCCTGCCCTTGTCCCCTTGTCCCCGCGTCTCCCCCTCTCATTCCCTACGTTCACTTGACAACATTAACAACTTCAGAGTATTATTCTTTTACGAAGGAAAATCGTGTCCATATTTATTTTTATTTAAAAAGTTCTAGGTACAGGTATACAAATAAAATAGATTTATTCATCTGTATGTCCTTGTGTGTGAGTAAACGCAGATGAATAAATCTTTGTGTTTATTTGTTTACATATCTTCAAGTAGATAGTACTGGGCATACTCTGGAAAAGATGCAATCTCTGGCACCAATATGCAAATCTGCCAAAATCTCAATTGCTCAAATCCCTTCAACGCTGATGGCAATAGATTTTGCATTAGTTGTGGACAAAGTAACTTTGGCGCATTGCTGCGAAACCGCTACAGTGTATCGAGATTATTAGGTGAAGGCGGTTTTAGCAGAACTTATGCAGCAGAAGACGTTGATAGACTTAATGCTCCTTGTGTCATCAAGCAATTTTTCCCACAAGTTCATGGTACTTCCGAGCGTACTAAAGCAGCAGAGTTATTTAAAGAAGAGGCTTTTCGATTATATGAACTAGGAGAGAATCACCTACAAATTCCCAGACTGCTTGCCTATTTTGAACAAGGTACAAGTTTATATCTTGTTCAGGAATTTATTCAAGGAGATACACTCTTAGCAGAAGTTCAGCAGCAAGCCTTTAGTGAAGAACAAATTCGGGATGTTTTGGCTGATTTATTGCCAGTTCTCCAATTCATTCATTCGCGCAACGTTATTCATCGAGATATCAAACCAGAAAATATCATCCGCCGTCAAACTGATGGCAGGTTAGTATTAATTGATTTTGGTGGTGCCAAGCAGGTAACGCAAACTAGTTTAGCTCGACAAGCTACGGTACTTTATACAATTGGTTATGCACCAAATGAGCAAATGGCTGGATTTGCTTGTCATGCTAGTGATTTATACGCATTGGGTGTTACTTGTGCGCGGCTTTTAACTCAATGTTTACCCATACGAGATGCTTACGGGCAAATTCGCGATCGCCTTTATGATCCCATGAGTGGAACATGGTTGTGGCGCGAAATTCTACAGGAAAAAGGTGTAACGCTCAGTGACGATTTGGGGCAAATTCTGGATAAATTGTTGAAAAATCCAGCATCAGAAAGATATCAATCAGCAGCAGAAGTTCTCAAAGACTTGAATCCGAAAAGGTTATCTTTGACGTCACAGATGTTAACTCTCCTCCAGCCAGAATTTCCGACTACAACGCCACAAACAAGTAACTTAGCCTTTACTACCGCTTTTACCACCTTAGAAACCTTTGAGTTTGAAGTAGTCACTGTAGACGCTGCTGCCAGGGTGATTAGCCGTAACCATCGCATCGCTAAGTATTATTCAGAATACTTGGGACACGCAGTACATATAGAAATGGTTGCTATTCCTGGCGGTAATTTTATGATGGGTTCTAAAGAAGACGAAGGAAACGCAGATGAACGTCCACAACATCCTGTTACCGTTAAACCCTTTTTTATGGGAAAATATCCTGTCACTCAAACACAGTGGAGAGCAGTAGCAGCTTTACCCAAAATTAAACAATCCTTGAATCCCTATCCATCTAAATTTAAAGGTGCTAATCGCCCAGTTGAAAATGTATCTTGGCACGAAGCAGTAGAATTTTGCGCTCGATTGTGGCAAAAAACGGGACGACACTATCGTTTACCTAGTGAGGCAGAATGGGAATATGCTTGTCGTGCTGGCACAACCACACCTTTCCATTTTGGCGAAATTATAACTGCCGAATTAGCAAATTGCAGTAGTGGCGACTCACGAGAAGCAAGAAGCAAACACCGTAAAGAAACTACTCCTGTGGGTCATTTTGGTTTAGCGAATGCTTTTGGCTTATATGATATGCATGGATTAGTTTGGGAATGGTGTGCCGATCCTTGGCATAAAAATTACGATGGTGCTCCCACTGATGGATCGATTTGGGAAGTAGGGGGAGATATGCACCGCCGAGTGTTGCGTGGTGGTTCTTGGAGTTTTAGCCCGGAATCGTGTCGCAGTGCTAGCCGTAGCTGGAATGAAGCGGATGGTGGACTGCGGCTCTGTGGTTTTCGGGTTGTAGCTGCTTTTTTTGATCCTTAAATGTGCGATCGCATTGCTTGGTTAGAGCAGTGTTAATGATTAGTTTTTCTTATACAAAGAAGAGAAGTAGATAATTCTACCTCTCTTATCAGGGAGATATGTCAATCAGTTAAAGCTTGTCAGCTTTAGTATCTGCTGGGTTTGTGAACAATAAAGCTGAGAATTTGGCACTGCTTAATGTTATCGAAACCAACAACACGGATGTAGTTGCTGGGATACTGAGAACGGCAAGCTTGAACTTCGCTCAGTACTTCTTGAGTGCTTCTAGCATTGAACAAAGGCAGTTTCCAAAGTGTCCAGTAGTATTCGGTAGGCTCAGAGGTTTCGTTGAACTCAATCGCTGGAATATAACCTTGATTGAGGATGTACTGGATCTGTTTAGCGATTTGAGCATCACTCAGAGGAGGCAGGTAAGAAAGGGTTTCGTAACGACGCTCTTTTGGTAAGGTTTGCATAGCTAATGATAATGAGTAGTAGTTTACATCAGTTAACAGTTGTCAGTTACCAGTTATCAATTTTTTCACTGTCTACTGTTCCCTGTTCACTGTTCACTGTTCGGATCTGAAGTGGCTTCCTGTTCTGATTGAGGACTGGGGTTAGACACATTAATTTGCGTAATGCGCTCTAGATGCTGCCGACGGTGCTCCATATTGGCTTTTTGAATGCCAGTACGAACCATTTCCGGTAGGTATTCGGTGATTTCCTCCGCTATGTGTTCTCTGACTGTCATGATCCGCAATGCCAAATCTGCTTTTTCTTGAAACAGGCTTTGAATGTATGCTTCGCTGTCCTGAATTTTGTCAGCAGAAAAGCTTTGCAGCCAAAGCGCTAAGGGAGGATTTGTTTCACCGAGCTGATTCAACACTGTCTTGAGCGCCTGATAAGTCAGGTAGCTTTGCAGCGTCTTAGCTGTGTCTTTCGCAATTTGTTTGAGATTCATGCCTGACCCCAGCACCAAATAAGTAAAAAGTCAAGAGTAAAAAGTAAAAAGAATTATTTTCTTTTACCTTTTACCTTTTTACTTTTCACACGACGATCAGACGGTATCAACTGCCTCAAACTCGAACTTAATTTCTTTCCACAGTTCGCAAGCAGCTGCCAATTCAGGAGACCACTTAGCGGCTTCGCGGATAACATCGTTACCTTCACGAGCCAAGTCGCGACCTTCGTTACGAGCTTGAACGCAAGCTTCTAGAGCGACACGGTTAGCGGTAGCACCGGGAGCGTTACCCCAGGGGTGTCCGAGAGTACCACCACCAAATTGCAGTACGGAGTCATCACCGAAGATTTCTACGAGAGCGGGCATATGCCATACGTGGATACCACCGGAAGCAACTGCCATTACACCAGGCATAGAAGCCCAATCTTGGGTGAAGTAGATACCGCGAGATTTGTCTTGTTCAACATAGTTTTCGCGCAATAGGTCAACAAAACCCATTGTGATCGCGCGATCGCCTTCCAATTTACCAACTACGGTACCAGTGTGGATGTGGTCACCACCAGACATCCGCAGAGCTTTAGCCAAAACGCGGAAGTGGATACCGTGGTTCTTTTGACGGTCGATTACCGCGTGCATCGCCCGGTGAATATGGAGCAACAAACCGTTGTCGCGGCACCAACGAGCCAAGGTGGTGTTAGCGGTGAAACCAGCTGTTAAGTAGTCATGCATGATGATGGGCATATCGAGTTCTTTTGCGAACTGCGCCCGCTTCAACATTTCTTCGCAGGTGGGAGCGGTAACGTTGAGGTAGTGACCTTTGATTTCACCTGTTTCCGCTTGAGATTTGTGGATCGCGTCAGCAACAAACAAGAAGCGATCGCGCCACCGTTGGAAAGGTGCGGAGTTGATGTTTTCGTCGTCTTTGGTGAAGTCCAAACCACCACGCAAGCACTCGTAAACAGCACGTCCGTAGTTCTTCGCAGACAGACCTAACTTGGGCTTAATTGTACAACCCAATAAAGGACGACCGTATTTATTAATTTTGTCACGCTCAACTTGGATACCGTGGGGAGGCCCTTGGAAAGTCTTCAAATAAGCGACAGGAATTCGCAAGTCTTCCAGACGCAGAGCTTTGAGAGCTTTGAAACCAAACACGTTACCTACGATAGAGGTAAACATGTTAGTTACAGAGCCTTCTTCAAACAGATCTAGGGGATAAGCAATATAAGCAATAAATTGGTTATCTTCGCCCCGAACTGGTTCGATATCGTAGCAACGACCTTTGTAGCGATCTAGGTCGGTGAGCAAGTCTGTCCAAACGGTTGTCCAAGTACCAGTGGAAGACTCAGCCGCTACAGCCGCACCTGCTTCTTCAAAGGGAACTCCAGGCTGAGGCGTAACCCGGAATGCCGCCAGAATGTCTGTATCTTTTGGTGTGTAATCGGGGGTGTAATAGGTAAGTCTGTAATCTTTTACCCCAGCTTGATACCCTGCTTTTGTCTGAGTCTTCGTTTGAGCGTAAGACATAATTCCCTTCCAAGAAGTCACTCTTTCTACTTACAAAATCTACGTTGCCTGCAACTTCCTCTTAACTCTCCTGCTTCCCTTGCTAAAAGGAAGATGATAGGAAAATTTTTACCTTGGAGCGATCGCGCTTTAGCTTTAAAACTTAACAGCACTTTTCTCCGGATGAGAACCCTCACTAAGTCAACACAAGAGCTAACGCTCCTTATGGCGTCAAAGGAGATGTTCCCATCGGTGTTTTTCCTTTGTAAAGCGCACATCTGTACGCTTTTACTTTTCCTACATCCCAGGAGTAAAACTTAATTTTTTATTTGTTCCTCGCGCTCTACTAAATTTTTTTGGGTGCCATTAAACTTCGCGATGTAGCGAACATGGCTTTTTGTCCCCTAGCACTCTCCCTACTGCCTCAAAAAGTGGCTAAGAAGAGAGCAACAACTGCATTGGTTTTGGGGACTGACAGGCATGAACTAGCAAGTCTCTTACTTTTTCACACCCTAAAACTCTCCCATTAGTGGGTAGAGACCAGGAAAAACTTTAAATTGGCTTGTATTTAGAGGAGCAGTGAGTAAAACACTAATTGCACACCACGTAAATTTGTAACTTGTTTCACAATATATCAAGAATGTAATAAGTTATTCTTTGAATCTTTTTAACTTTTATATTTAAATTTCTTATTAAATACTGATTTAAACATTTTGTTAAAGTTGCTTTACAAACTGTCGGTATTATGTGAAACAGGGGAACAGGGAACGAGGAACAAACAAAGAATTCAGGAGTCAGAATACAGAATTCAGAATATTCTGGCTCCTGACTGATAACTGGTAACGAGGGTGGTAGGTATCTGGAACTGATGGACGAGATTTAAAGACTCATCGACGAGTATTTGAGACTGATGGACGAGGCTTAAAGACTCATCGACGAGTATTTGAGACTGATGAACGAGATTTAAAGACTCATCGACGAGTATTTGAGACTGATGAACGAGATTTAAAGACTCATCGACGAATATCTGAGATTGATGAATGAGGTTCAAAGACTCGTCTACGAGTATCAATATATCAAGAACTAGATCCAGCTTTAGTAATTTTACTTTTGCCGATCGCTTTAAAGCGTTCTCCTAATTGTTCGGCAAGAGTTTTTAAGCCAGGAGTCTTTTTCGCAGCTGTCTTTACATAGTCATAAACTGTCAAACTGCTGCTCATGGCTTCACTACCGACTGCCAGTAGAGTATCATCTACCTGTTCGGTGAGTTGTCGCATTGAAATTAATAGTTCGGTGAGTGTGGCGGCTAATTGATAATCTCTGACAAACTCTTCAATATCAAAACTAGCTGGGAGAATGTCGGGGTTAGACTGAGCAGCAGTGATGCTATTGTTGACAAAAGCTAGACTTTTATCGCCCATTTTCACTCGCTTGCGCCGTTCTTCCGTGCTGAGTGTAATCAGAAAAGGTAGCTTTTTTTGAATTGTTTGTAGCGCTGCTTTGATTTCTTGGATATCCTCTGGCGAAAGCTTGGCTGTGATATTTTGGTATGCCATCGTATATTTACCTGGTAGTGCTAGGAATTAAGTAGCAATGTTTTCTATGTTTAGGATTCCCGCAGGTAAATGCGATCGCACATTTTATGGCAATGTAGAGAGCAATTGAGGAGCGATCGCGCTAAGTGGCACATACACTCAGAGATATTGATGCATTAAGCAACTTTAAATGATGTTCCTAGCGTTTGAGGCTCTGGTAAAGGTTCACCATCTTCTCTTGCTGGATTCTTTTGGCGATCGCTTCCTCAATGATCCGCATATTCTCTTCTATCGGTTGACCATCTTCAGTAAACATCGACGGATATACCTCAATTGTGACATAGATAATATTAAGCCTGAGCGCGATCGCAGCCAATTTCCGCTAGCCAATCAGCACCTTGATAGAGAGAATTTGAGAAAAATCACAAATTAGAGTTTAAAAAGTACGCTTCCAGGGAACACTGAAATTAACCTGAAGCCCGTTGAGGCAAAGGTTATAAAAACTGTCTTTAGAGGAAATTTGCCTGTGAAAGTGTTTTGCAAGCGTACTAATTTATTAATCAGTTTTACCTTATTGGGCTTAGTAGCTTGGCCGAGTTTAAGTAATGTAGCGCTAGGAATTCCAGCAAATCCGTCAAAAGTTGATAATAGTACTCCACCACCAAAAATTCCTAATGTTAGTCCGCCTAAAGTTACCCCCTCTTATCCAGCAACTGCACCACCGCGACAAGTAGATCCTTTACCTGATGATCGCGATTTACAAGAACGCATACAAGAAACTGATTATCGCGTTAGCGTCTTGCAGCCAGATTATACAGGCAATCTCTGGGTGGCTTCTTGGCGGGGATTGTCGCGGATTGATCCCAATACTGGCAAAATCTTAGCTCGTGTCAGTTTACCAAATCAGGCTATTGGTGCTTTAGCCCAAGACAAAGTCGGGCGCTTGTGGGTAGGAACTTATGAAGGATTAAAACGAGTAGATCTTCAAACAAGCGAAATTACAGCACAAAACTTATTTTTGCCTTCTAAGAGAGTATTATCTCTACTGGTTGACAAGCGAGGCTATTTATGGACGGGAACAGATAACGGTTTAGCCTTAATTAGCCCCGATCAAGGTTTGATAATGACTACAGTCAAAAATCTTCCTGGTGTCAGCGCAAATGCTTTGACTTTAGACGCAGAAGGACAACTTTGGGTAGGAACGCTTGATGGTGTAGTGCGAGTAAATACGGCTAATGCCTATATTATGAAGCGGATTGACCAGTTACCAGGAACAACCGTGCAAGCTCTGGCTATTAGTCCGGAGGGTTTGATTTGGGCGGGAATGCCAAATAGTCTCTTAGTAATTAATCCGAAAACTGGTATGGTATTGCGATCTGTAACTCGCCTACGGGGGAGTGATGTAAAGGCAATACGTTTTGCTAAAGATGGTAGTGTATGGATCGGTACTAGTAATGGTTTGCTACGATTAAATCCGCATACTGGAGCTGTACTAGACCAACAAGTTCCAGGGCTTCCTTCTAGTCGTGTGCTTACTCTTGCCCCTGATGTCGGTAATAAATTGTGGATTGGCACCACAGAGGGTTTAGCTTGGCTAATGCCGAAAATGATTAATGCAAAACCCCATTTAGCTTTTACTCGCGCCGTTAAGTAGGAGGGAATAGGGATGGGGGAACGGGGAACAGATAAATTCCAGAATTAACGTTGTATGAAACGAAGAATACAGAGTACAGAATTTAGAATAGTTCTGTATCCTGTATTCTTTTTTATTCAAAAGTCTTAATACTAACCCCTAGACTATAACCTCTAGCTCCTAATCGAAAATGGCACTCACCACGCAGCAATTAATTCAATGGAAACAACAAGGACGCCAAATTGTGGCGTTAACAGCTTGGGATTATGCGATCGCCCAACTCCTCGATCTCGCTGGCGTGGATTTAATCTTAGTAGGTGATTCCATGTCCGTAGTGTTGGGGTATGAAACAACACTACCAATTACTCTAGAAGAGATGCTCTACCATGCTAAAGCAGTCCGACGTGGGGTAAAACGCGCTTTGATGGTCGTAGATCTACCATTTTTGACATATCAAGAAAGTATCCAACAAGCTATCAACTCCGCCGGACGTGCGCTCAAAGAAGCTGGAGCGCAAGCAGTAAAATTAGAGGGTGGATATCCGGCGATGATAGAAACTATCACTCGTTTGGTACAAGCAGGAATTCCGGTGATGGGTCATGTTGGTTTAACACCGCAATCAGTCCATCAAATCGGCTTGCGGCAACAAGGCAAAACAGAAGTAACGCGGGAGCGGATTTTACAAGAAGCGATCGCTCTCGAACAAGCGGGTGTGTTTTCCATTGTGTTAGAGCATATTCCCGCCGATTTAGCATTACAAATTACCCAAAAACTCAGCATTCCTACGATTGGAATTGGTGCCGGGCCACATTGTGATGGTCAAGTTTTAGTTACTTCTGATGTTCTCGGTCTTTCTGAAAAACATCCACCCTTTGCAAAAGTTTATACCAACTTGCGTGAGACGATTACCAAAGCAGTGCAGGATTATAGTATTGAAGTCAGAGAGCGAAAGTTTCCGGAATAGGGTATTAATCTAGACGAGTAAGTTTTAATACTGATTGTTGAAATTCCAAGATTCGCCAATGAGTATCTAAGAGTGATCAATGAGGATTTAAGGACTTGTTGATCAGTATCTGAAACTGAAGAATGAGGTTTTAAAACTCACAGACGAGTATCTGAGGGTGATGGATAAGCTTTCAAGATTCATTAATGAGTATTTAAAACTGATGAATGAGGTTATAAGACTCGCCGACGAGTATTAATTTATCAATAACCATAATCAAATCTGAAGTCATAACTTAATCAAGGTTCTCTGGATCTATTCCTAACTCGCGCAATTTTTCGGCTAGCCGTTGAGCACGTTGTTCTGCTTGTTGAGCGCGTTGTGCTTCTTGTTGAGCGCGTTGTGCTTCTTGTTGAGCGCGTTGTGCTTCTTGTTGAGTACGTTGTGCTTCTTGTTGAGCACGTTGTGCTTCTTGTTGAGCGCGTTGTGCTTCTTGTTGAATTTGTTCTTTTGGCGTAGGATAACGCTTACCTTCTTCGTCATACCAATACAGCCATTCCCTTGTCACACCACAATAATTTCCCCTTTCGCAACCAATTCCTAAGCCAATTTCAGGTATCCAAATAGGGTTGCCCTCTAGCAGTTTATACTGTCCATTAACTAATTTATGTACTTCTAGACGTGGTTTACGGCGACGACGAGAAGAATATATCACGTAATAAAGTACACCTAAGCTTGCATAGTCATTAAATTTATCAGTGTATTCTTTACGATAGTTTCGAGAAACTACTTCTAGCACCAAAATTGGCACAACTTTTTCATCCCACAATACATAACTGGGACGCAATTCCTCATCATAAAATCGTTCTACTCCCAGGCTCAAAAACCCATCTGGTACTATAGGCGGTTGATCGGGGTGATAATAAATCCCCATATCTATCCCAAAAAACCAATCCATACGTTCTGCCCAAAGTATCAGCAGTATTGCCTTCAGCAAACCTGGTATTAATTCTTGTAGCTCATTGTCCACAGGTGTTTCGTCAGAGTCGGGTAGTTCTTCGGCTGAGGGCAAGTACCTCGGCAAATTGTACTCTAACATGACTGGTTTTCCTATAATTCACCAAAATTATAGCGATTTATAGAAAGCGCTTGATGATTGAAAATGAAAATACAGCAATTACGACTGCTAGAGAATTAATCAATCGCGCCAAGCAAGCGGTTAATATCCAACAGCAGCAATTACTAAAATTATATAGAGACAATCTTGGTTTATAAGGTTTCCTACAATGAGTTGAGAGGAGATAGAGGCAATATTTGGGTTAACTGAGTTGAAGAAAACGCGAGTTTATCAAGAAGCTAGACAAGAAGTCAAACAAGAAAGCCGATTAGAGGCAAAATTATGAAGCTGTACCTAGACTGTTAGCATTGGGCTCAAGTAGAACAAGGTAAATAATCAAAGGTTTGTAGTGTAGACGCTCTTAAGAGCAGCTTCCCGTAGGGTAGATTTTAGTCCTCTAATAAGGACTGAAGTCTTTACTACGAAATGGATGCCGACATTTTTACATTACTTCACATCGTTTGGTTTTTTCAAGTCGTTCTACTTAACTTTGGAACAGATAACACAGACGTTGGATCTGGATGTTGTACAAGTGCAGGAAGCAGCCCAGCAAACGCCTCCAAATCAATAGGCCTTAAAAAGCGATCGCTACTTTTCAATAGTGGTAGACGTGAACAGAGATAGTAAATTTTGGATATTTAACCCATAACTACAAACTACAGAAAAAGTGACGTAACTTGTAAATTCTACTGTCCAAGAGTCGCTGCTGTCTTGGAAGTAAATTGAATTTTGGGAGCGGGCATAAACCTGTATCGCAGGTAAAAGCCTGCTGCGACAAACAAAATAATTAACAATGTACCAATTCCCATCGGGCTAGGAAGCCAGTAAACTGCTTCTATATGGTTAAGTTCACCAGGGTTTAGTTTCCATAGCAACTGATTTTTATTTCTTTGCACTGGCGGAGCATTTTCAGTTTTTTGAATGTTTCTTGCTCCCCAAGGAGCCTTCAAGCTAAATTCTAAATTCAGAATCGAACCTGTATTAGCTAAAACATTACCCTGACTAGAAATCAAACCAAGCGATCGCAAATCTAGGTCATAAATTAAGCGATTCCGTACTAACAGTAAAAAATTATTTTGATACAAAAGCATATTGGATTCTATCTTTGGCAGTTCCGATACAGATTCTGCTTTTGAATTAGTATTAGGATGGAAAAATGTGTTGAATTTCTTTTGTAATTCCTGACTATTATTGAAAGGAATTGTCACAATAATTTCGTCTTTAGAAAGCCGTCGGACTTTGCCTCCTTCTTGACGCGCCCTCTGTTCAATGCTATTCAACCATTCGTATATTGGATCGCCACCGAAACTGGTAAACCGTTCTCCTAACTTAATATGCTGCACCAGTTCACCGCTATTGGCATGATCGAAATTTACTCCCACCTGGTAATCTACACAACCCGACAATAGCACAGATGCCACCAGCACAAGACAAATATGCCTTAACCCCAATAAACTTCTTCTAAGAGTAGATAAATTCATCAGTGTAAATCTCCTAAATAGTCATTAGTCACTGGTTATTGGTTATTAGTTAGTATGGGCGGGTTTTATTGATAGTTTTTCGGTTGAAACAGACAATTTATCTTCTAAACCCGCCCCTACAGTGGTTAGTTGTTTATTACTCCCCCTGTCTCCTTGTCTCCTCATCTCCCCTCCTCTCCCTCCTACCTTATAAACTCAACCAAATTAAACTACCCAACGTCAAAACAATAACAATTAAAGCCACCCAGATAAAGCGATTATCCTTTGTATTCACTTGGCTAAGGTCAACAAATTCTACCTCAGGAGGCTTCCGAGGCTGAGAGGATTTGGTAGTATTAGCAGTAAAACGAATTTTGGCTTCGTTATCAGGTAGTGCACTAAAATCGGGAATTTCCGTCATCCATTCTTTAGGGCGTTGTAATCGGGGTGCTTTGAGAATGTAATGTAATCGCCGTGCTTCCTTGCTGGTTTCTGAGTGGGGATGGCGTTTGATCTGTTCGCAAAGAGCGATCGCATCTTGTGTGCGTCCAGCTGCTTCATAAGCTGTCGCCAACCAAATTTGTACTTCACCTCCGAGGCGAGTATTACGAACCAAGAGTGCACTGGCTTTTTCTAACTGTTCAACAGCATCTCGGTATTGCCCACTTTCAAGGGCAGCTCTCCCTTTCTGGTAACGAGTTTTAGCTATCTCTAAACTCTCTGAACTCACGTTTATCTCACAAATCAGCACTGCCTTCATTGTGCCAATGACAGCAACATTTTTGAAATCCTTTTGGTTAATAACAATGTCAAAAAATTTATCCAAGCAAGGTGATAAAAATATGTTCAAAAACAAGCTTTACCAAGTGCATATACTGGGATTGGGCTTAACAGCAGCTTTGATGAGTGCTACTGTGGCTCCTGCTTCTGCCGAAATAAAAATAATAGGTGGTGCAGATTTTTATAAAGGTAGCCAGCCATCTAGTGTTGGTAACATTATTTACGGAAGCCCCATATCCGCTCCCATGCCCGTAAATCCGGTAACAGGATTGACTCCAAATCGCACCTATTACTCATCCCCAAGTCATAGTTATCACTCGTACCCAAATCACATCTATTACTCATCCCCAAGTCATAGTCATCACCTATACCCAGATTATAAGTACCATTTACACCGACACGGGCGGTACAAAAACCAAGATACAATTTTAGTCAATCCTGTGTTGACGAATCCAAGCATCATCAACTCAACACTAATTAATCCGACAATAGTTGATTCTTCGGATCGTAAGCCAGGAAGACAACACATTATCATCAAATCTCCCTGGTAGGACAGGGATAGGTGACAGGTGAAAGGGGACAGGGGATAGGAACAAGGATTCTCCTTATCTCCCCTACTCTCCCCACGCCAGGTGCTACAACGGAGCGGAGCCGGAGACTCCGAAAGCTCCGGGGAACCTCCAAGGGCGCACTGGCTCCTCTCCCACTCCTCCATTCCCCTTGTTATCTTCCTAGCCCCTAGTCCCTACTCACACAAATTGAGAGCCACCAATCATGGTGCCAATCCCGCCATCGGTAAAGATTTCTAGTAGTAGAGCATGGGGAATGCGACCATCAATAATGTGTGCAGCACGTACTCCTTGAGCGAGCGATCGCACGCAGCAATTAACTTTGGGGATCATGCCGCCACTGACGACACCAGCACCAATTAGTTCACGGGCTTCTTGAATATCTACTTTGGGAATTAAACTAGAGGGATCTTTATAATCTTTGAGAATACCTCGTGTATCAGTGAGCAAAATCAGCTTTTCTGCTCCCATTGCTGCTGCGATTTCTCCAGCTACGGTGTCAGCGTTGATATTGTAAGCTTGACCAGTGTCATCGGCAGCTACACTTGATACTACGGGAATATATCCGTTACTTACCAGTGTTTCTAAAATCTTAATCTTTACAATGCTCACTTCCCCTACAAAGCCAATGCCTTCTTCTCCTTGGGGACGAGCTTTAATTAAATTGCCATCCTTACCACATAGCCCCACTGCTGAACCGCCAGCTTGATTAATCAAAGAGACAATTTCTTTATTAACACGACCGACTAACACCATTTCTACAACATCCATTGTCGGTGCATCAGTTACCCGCAAACCGTTCTTAAATTGTGCTTCGATTCCCAGTTTATCAAGCCAACTATTAATTTCTGGGCCACCGCCATGTACCAAAATTGGGCGCAAACCAACACAGGACATAAATACGATATCGCGGATAACTTTATCTTTGAGATTGCTATCTTTCATCGCCGCGCCGCCGTATTTGACAACGATAGTTCGGCCTGTAAATTGTTGGATGTAAGGTAATGCCTCACTTAACACTTGCACACGCGTAGCCGCAGCTTGCCGAATGTATTCAGTATCGTTAATCATGATGAGGAGCTTGTGAAAGTTAATTTAGTACTCCCAACAATTTCTCACAGATTGAGGGAGATGGGGAGACGCAGACAAGGGGAGTAATAAACAACTAACCACTATACGGGCGGGTTTAGAAGATAAATTGTCTGTTTCAACCGAAAAATCATCAATAAAACCCGCACGCCAGGTGCTACAACGCACTGGCTCCCCTACTAACAAATGACTAATGACTATTGACTATCCACTAACAAAATTACTAATAACCATTTGGCAGAGAATCCGGTTTTTTGAGAACGCTGGGAATTGCTTCTAAAACTCGTGTAGAAATGTCTTCTGGTGTTTCTTCTTCCCTGATGGTAATTCGCAAATCGGCTTGAGCGTAAAGTGGTTGTCGTTGTTCGAGGAGCGATCGCAACTTTGCTTTGGGATCGGTTTCTTGCAATAATGGTCGGGTTGTATCCTCTCTTAAACGACTATACAGTATATCTACTGCTGCATCTAGCCAAACAACTAAGCCGTGATGTAAATAACTCCAGTTTTCTCGCCGCAGGATAATCCCCCCACCAGTGGCAACTACTAGCTTTTGAATCGCACAAATTTGTGCTAAAACCTTGCTTTCTAACAGGCGAAACTCTGCTTCTCCTTGTTCGGCAAACATTTGACTGATAGACTGTCCTGCTGCTTGTACAATTACTTCGTCAGTGTCTATAAATCCATAACTTAGCTGTTTTGCCAGTAAACGCCCTACTGTTGTTTTTCCCGCTCCCGGCATTGCAACTAAGTACAGATTAATCCCTTTTAATAAGCTATTCACAAGTCGCTTTGCTCCAGCTATAGTCTCATCAAATCTTTAACGATCGCTTTTTACTCTACCTTAATTTTCCATATTTAAACGACTTGCTTGAATGTAATTTTTCAGTTGTTTTTCCAAAAATGCATGAGTTATCAGTAATGAGCCTGCTTTTTGCGCACTAAATCTCCAATTGTCCTCGATTAATCTTTCAATAATATATTCTCTCAATACTGGTATTAGAGAGAAGCCTGATACTTGCCTTTCTATTAGCGATCGTTTTTGTAATAGCTCTATACCTTGCAATATTAATTGTTGTGGCAAGGATGGTAATATATTACTTTCTATTGTCTGTAATGAAATAAAATCTGGATTAACTGCTATGCAATACATTATTTGCTTTTCTAGATTAGACAAACGATTAAACTGCTCGTCTAAGATTACTCGTATTTCTGCAAATATTAGAGTATTTTGTGCTAAAAATTTTTGTACACTAGCACCAAAAAACTCATGAATTATATTTGTAACTAATTTTATAAATAATGGATTACCTGCATACCAATTATTAATATGTTTTATATCTTCTTGATTGAATTCGATTAATTCTTTATTTGTAAATAGTTCTGCATTTTCTACTTGATTTAAACCCGTTAATTGTAAACATCGCACAGATAAGTTTTCATCTTTGAAATCAGCAATTTTGCTAGGCTTTTCTCGTGTGGTTAGCAACAAGCAACTTTGGTGCTGCGAGTCTCCTATGCGTCTAATTAAATCTCCATAATTTTCATAACCATAAAGATAGCCAATATAGGGTAAGGAGTAATAATTATTTTGTCTTCTATAATTATTATCTGAGATATTAAAATGATCTAATTCATTTCCATATTTATTATCTAAAATTGTATCTACATGATCTAAAATGATTAGACAACGATAATAACGTAAGCAATGTATTAATTGCGAACTAACTAAATTAACACTTTTTTCTGTGATATTTATCTGTTTTTGAGGAGATAAAAATTGAATGACTTGACTCAAAATAGTTTCTAAAGGCGGAGCAAGATGTAATGAACGCCAAATCACATAATCAAAATTTTCTTGAATCTCTTGTGCTAGCTTCCGCGCTAAAGCTGTTTTTCCGATCCCAGCCATGCCCCAAAGTACTAAAAGTCGGCAATTATCTTGAAGAATATATTTTTTAATTAGTGCTAATTCTGTTTCTCTGCCATAAAAAAAACTCACATCTGCTGCTTCATCTAAATCTAAATGTGAGTCTTGTTTGGGCGTAGATAAATTAGTATCATTTAGTTTTGTGGTAAGAATGCGATCGCTATCTAAATCTACTGCTAGTAATTTTTTTTTGTAACCAGCCTTTTCAAGCAAATAAGTTACACGACTCCAGTTCTTTACTTTAACAGAATATCCAGCTTGATTGCTAACCAAATCTTCTATATACTTATATAACCCATTAGAAAGATATACTCTAACTGTACTACTACTACGACTTTCATACACTTTACTAGCAATTTCAGCAGGACTAAAACCGCAAAGTAAACCGCGTAGAAACTTTTTTTCAACTGGAGTTAGAGCCTTGCCTTTTGCTAAAGCTAAATCTACATATAACTTTTCTATTTCCCAATGAGTGTTTGCTTCTATAAATTCCTCTTCTATCTTCTTAAAGTTAGACACAGTCGTTACTGTTATTTCTCATAAGTAATTCAGAACTAATATTAACGACTGTTTGATGAAGCAATAATGAATGTATGATAAAGTTATAACGAATTTGATAACACTCGTTAGGTGAATTGACAGTTCCGGTTTAGCTATCTTTAGGCTTAACGGAACTTTCATGAAATTTGTTTGAAACTTTATTCACTCAATTTACGTCAACTTCAAAAAGCGGGATTCACAAGTAGTGGAAACTTTAAGCAGCGAGGTGTTTTTATCAGTACACTGATAAATTTTTAGTAACAAACTTAATGCTGCTTTACTCTCAAACTAATTTAACTTGATTTCTCTAATTTGCAAATCAGTATTTATTCTTAAAAAGGTGTAAAAAATGACTGAGTTTATTTCGTGGTTGAATAAATCTTTGCCATCTTGATCGATTGATATACGGTGAAAATACTACGTATTCTGGGCGAGCCGAATAAATTAAGTGTGGTTTTAGAGGTTTCAACCATGACTCGGATTCGAGACGTTGTACAAACGGCTTTATTAACTGGCTACTTAACTGTGGAGGCAGAAAACCAACTGCGACAATTGCTGACAACCCGGTATGATTTAGAAGATTTGAACGCTTTTATGACTTTACAGGAAGCTGCGATGACGGGCAAAGTCAAGCAGGAGTCTCGTGAACGTTGTGGTATAAAGTAGGTACTCAGGCTATTGTGCCTCTTCTTATCGACGGGGACGTTCATCTTCATTTTCGTTATCATCGTCTAAAAATCCCCAATCATCTTCATCTCCATCGGCTTGATTATCAGTCGGTGGTTGATAGGGGGGAACAATTACTCGATAATCAGCATCGTAAACTGATTCCGTTTTTCCCGCCCCAGAATTTTTAGGTTCACGGTAGTTGTAAGAGTAAACAGAACCTGATTTAGAGCCACTTTTTGGTTCTTGTTGTTTTTCGTAAGTATCAGAGTCTCTAAAGTGTGTATTTTGGGGAGATTTAGCTGTTTCCTCTGTTTCGTCAAAATCCCAATCATCATTAATACTGCTTGTTTCCCAATCCTCTGCACTAGCACGGGTACTATCAGCAGTTTCACTTGCTGATGGTGGAGGACTAGTATAGCTATATTTAGGTTCTTCAGTACGAGGGCGATCACTATCGAATGGAGTTCGTGTTCTTGGTGGTTTAGATGCAGGGCTAACTTGGCGTTTTGGTGCTGTAAAATAGCTTGATAATTGAAACAAGATAGAAATTGCTAAAGAGGTAGCAGCACCTGCAGCAGTGCTGAACAAGATCCACATCGCTAGTGGCAATGCCTGAGTCTGCATACCCAAAAAAACTAGTGGGAGCACAGGTGACCAGTTTTGTGCTAGTAACAATGCTAGTCCTCCCAATAATGCTACTAATAAAATTAAGCGAAATATAGCCATAGGGAATAGGGATTAGGGACTAGGGATTGGGGACTAGGAATAGGAGTGGGTGAGTGTCTGAGTGGGCAATTAAATTTTGGATTGGAATTTAATCTAAAATCCAAAATTTAAAATCTAAAATTCCCTGTCCCCTGTCACCTGTCCCCTATACCCTCTTATTATCAATGATTACCTTGCCAACGCTGAATTGGGATGCAATCAATTTCTAGTTGATCTAAAGTACGGGCGACAACAAAATCAACTAAATCCTCAATTGTCTGAGGATTGTGATACCAAGCAGGAATTGCAGGAACAATTCTAACTCCAGCTTCTGCAAGGGTGGTTAAATTCCTAAGGTGAATGAGGCTAAAAGGAGTTTCGCGGGGAACTATCACTAACTTTCGCCCTTCTTTAATCTGTACATCTGCTGCCCGCTCCAACAAGTCAGAACTCAAACCTGCTGCTAGCTTGGCTACTGTCGCCATACTGCACGGAATCACAATCATTCCAAGGGTACGAAAGGAACCACTGGCGATATTTGCTCCCACATCACCCCAAGGATGACAGCGTAGTTTTCCTCCAACTTCAACTCCTGCTTGCTCTCGCCAAAATTGCTCTTGTTGAATAGGTTCTACCGGCATACGAATATTTTGCTCGGATTGCCAAACCATGTAGGTTGATTTGGAAGCAACCAATTCGATTTCATAGTCGGCTTGAAGCAAAAATTTGATCATCCGCACCGCATAAATCAATCCAGATGCGCCTGATACTCCTAAAACGATAGGTTGAGTTTGATTTGACACGCTGTTAAATGTGAAATGGGAAATTAAGTAGTTAGTAGTTAATGGTTAGCTACTAACTACTGTGAGGGTGAGTTTTTTGGTTACCAGGTTGAACCTGGTAACGAGGGTTTTGAGGCTTTGCCTGGTGGCTGTTGAGACTGTTGCAAGATGTTAGGTTACTAACCACTACTTACTAACCATTAACCAATTCTTAGTTTCTTTATTCATCATCTGAATATGATTCTAAGTCGTCTGGTTCCATATCGTGGGGTAAGTAGATACCTGGTTCTTCACCATTAATTGCGCCGATATCGTGACGAGAAGGAATACCATCACTACCAACTGTTACTAAATCAATTTGCTGGCGGTAGTAATCGACACTTTTAACCTGCACGGCAACGCGATCGCCCAATCGATAGGAAGCACGATTTTTGCGTCCAAACAGTGCTTGTTGTCTGGCTCGGTACTCATACCAATCATCTTTGAGGGAACTGACATGTACCAATCCTTCTACTCGTAAAGGAGCGTTTTGAATTCCTTTAGTTTCTTTGGGCGGTACTTCAATTTCTACAAAGAAGCCGTAGGATTGAACACCAGTAATTACACCATTGAACACTTCACCGATGCGCTGTTTCATGAGAGAGGCTCTTTGCAAACCCTCCAAATCGGCTTCAGCTTCTAGGACTTCTTTTTCGCGATCATTAATTTGGGTAATCACCCTTGTTAGTTCGCTTTGCAGTTCACTTTGCAATTCTGGCGGCAGAACATTCCAATTAATTTCACCGTGACTGGTGGAAGAACGCAGGTTAACACGCTCTTTGACACGGGTATTGCGGCGATCGCGTCCGTGTTCGAGTAATGCATAAAATACTCTCTGCATTAGTAAATCCGGATAACGTCGCAAAGGAGCTGTAAAGTGGGTATATTCTGGCAGTGCTAAACCAAAGTGAGGTGCTTTGTTAGTGCTGTATACTGCCTGCTTGAGGGTATCCTGTAACAGGTAGGTTAATACTTGCTCGGATGACGACTCTGCAAATACCCTAGTTAATTGTTGATAATCTAGCGGTTGAATATCTATTTCTGGATCGATTGACAGATCTACGCCTAAATTGATAGCCAATTTCAGCATTTCCTGTACATCTTCTGGATCGGGTGCGCCTTGCACTCGCCAAATAGCAGGAATTCCCAAAGCATTAAGGTGATTTGCCACGATTTGATTCACCAGCAGCACAAATTCACTCAAAAGCGATCGCACAGGTGAATCGTTTTCTACCACACATCCAAGAATACCTTCGTCGTAGAAGGGGTTTTTGTTTGGTGGCAGATTTAACTGCAAACTACCTCGCTCTGTGCGTTGCTGTTTGAGATAAACCCGCAAAGTTTCTAACTGTTGCACCATTTGTGCCACTTCAGTTGACTTTCTGGTGGATTTCTTACCCAAAATTGCTTCTACTTCTTGGGGATTGAGTAAGGTGTCAACTTTAATGACACTGGGCTGAATTTCCCAATCCAGCATTTGTCCTGTTTGCGAGTCAAAAGTAATTAAGCAGGAAATAGTTAAGCGATCGCTACCCGGTACTAAAGAACAACGGTCTGCCACGGTTTCTGGTAACATTGGCAGTACCAGTTCTCCCAGATATACAGTTCTACCGCGTCTGAGTGCTTCGCGATCCAGCGCTTCGTCGGGTTGAACATAGTGAGAAACATCGGCGATATGAAAGCTCAATTGCCAATTCCCAGCAGCAGTTTTTTCTAAAGAAAAGGCATTTTCTACAGTTTTTGTGTCAACATTATTACCATTAATTGCAACTGTAAATTTTTGTCTCAAATCCAATCGGTTTTTCAGATCTGCTTTGAGAATCCTTTTCGGTAGTTTTGTGGCTGCTTCTTGCACGTTCTCCGAGAAAGTACGGGAAAGGTCATGCTTGCAGGTAACTAAATCAATATCAGCCGCCGCTTCTGCATCGCTCCCAAGGATTTGAACCACCCGACCAAGGGGAGGATACTGTGCTAAGGGATAACGCAAAACCTCTACATGAGCTAGATGATCAACAGCTTCTTCTAACTTGGGATGATGATTTTGCAGTTTGAGTTCAAACAGCAAGCGATCGTCTAAAGGTACGGCACGAAAACCGATTTCCACCTGCTTGATTCGCGCCAGTAAAGTATGATTTGATCGCTCTAAAATTAGCTTTACTTCTCCCTCTGGAGAACGGCGACGGCTGCCTTCTTTGAGAACTCTGACTAAAACGCGATCGCCATTCCAAGCATTACTTAAATGGCTTTCCCGGATATATATATCTTCAGCCCCTTCTACATCTTGAATTGCAAAGCAAAAGCCTTTACTGGAACAGCGAAGTTTAGCTTCAATCAAGCCTTCTTCTGTCACACGACGATACTTGCCACGTTCTTTTACTAATATTCCTATTTTTTCTAGCACCTCCAAGGCAATGTGAAGTTTTTCTAAACTAGCTTCATCTTCACAACCAAGTTTCTTTTCCAACAGTTTACGAGCTACCAATTTATCATCTGTAAAATTGGCAAGGAGTGTAGCGATTGAAAATTCCATGCAGTGAACCGACCTTTGGTCAAAACATCATTTTTTTGAGGACACTTGCGTGCAGAGAGAAGTCAGAGCGCCGACTGTCGGCAATTTGAACTTCAAAGGATTCTCCGCCCTTGCAAAATGTCTGTTTTTGAATCTGGTTCTTGGTTGAGTAGCCTCACGAACCACAGACACTAGTGGTAAACGAACTTCCCAACAAGTAGGGCGCTACACGTTCATCTCAGAGTATTACTTCGTTCAAGTCCCTTGTTTATGCTAATCGGAAAAAGCGTGCCTGATGCCGATTTTACCCTACTAGATTAAGTACGTAACGGGTTTTTAAGAGACTATGTTTGGATTGCTCTCGGTGGAACTGCCCAAACACATCATACAGGGTAAAGCGCAGGTGTTCGATTGCCTAGTTACAAGGTACTTTACGCCATAAGACTCTGATTTTTAACTAGGAGAAACTGCCGACAAACCTAAATGCTACATATGTAGAATCGGTAACAATCAGGTCAGCAGCTTAATCAGCTGTGAGGACGAACCATTACTTCATTATTGTAGATTTAGTAAGTACTTCCAGAAAAGATTTCTGAATGTTTTATTAGGTAAATAGTATAGCATTACTAGTAATACTACGTAGAATATCTGAGAAGTAGCAAAAAAATTACTTGCAAATCACGATGCTACAATCCGGATACGGAAGTAACAAACGTCATCATGTAGCAGAATGTATGAAAGTAGATTTCTAGACTATTGTTTATAGAAAGTCAAAAAATCAACAAAAGTAGTAGTTAGAAAAACTTGACGACCATATGGTAAGTAACTCATCTTGCAAGATCAAGTAAAATTAGGTTTGATAGCAAAATTGCTAATCCATATACTAATAAGCCATATCAAGTTTTGTTAACTAATTTGAAGTTTTTAATTAAATTAAGTACAGATGCGAAAGCATTTACTTGGTAACATTAGTCTTTTATGGCAAAAATTAATAGTTAGTTCAAAGCTGAACAGTAAAGAAAAATTGATCACTGACAACTGATATCCGTTCCCCCATACCCAGTCACCATTGCCCAGTACCTAGTACCCTATTGGTGTATGCAGTTCATCACAACTACTTTAGTATTGATTCCGAACTTGACATAACATAACCCCTCGTTTAGCACACGATAGATTGGTGGCAGTATGATGTTGGCTGAGTTCCAGAGCTTGTATCCTACGGGTAGTTTAGTTTCCGAATTATTGCAAATTTATCACGGAAAATATATCGTTCGTGCCAGCGTGCAAATTGACGGTGTTACTCGTGCCACTGGTATGGCGGCAGCAGAGACAGTAGAATTAGCAGAAGACCAAGCAAGAAATAGGGCGTTGATGGTTTTAGCAGTAACAAGTAAGCCACAACCATCACTAACCATTCCTTCAGAAGCGATCGCGCAGGTAGAGCCGAAACTGACTGTACCTACAATAAATGAGTTTGATCGCAAATCGGCCCATGCCCCTACACCCAACTATGTCTCGCAAACAGAACCCGTTGCACCTGTTATAGAACATCCTGTTTCTTTTGAGGAACTTGAGGCACATAACAACCAGGATTTTGAGCAAAGCTTGACTGTAACTAGTAAAGAAGAACCGCAGTTAGAAATTCCAACACAAACAGGAGCGATCGCCTCTGGTGGTTACGGCGGAGGTAGAAAAATCGAAAATTTTTCTACCGTCAGCGAAGTCGAAGCAGATGTTGCACAGCAACAATCTGCCATCCCTGCTAGTATCATCGCACCTAACAAAGAACCAGAACAGCAGCAGTTTCCAGAAATGGCTTCTAGTAATATCACTCCATTTCCACAACGTAGTTACAGCAATCCAAAAGAGAATGCAGACACTCAACCAGCGACTACAAAGAAAAAGAAGAAGAGTGAACCTGTGGATCAATCAGATGATATTGCCAAAATTGGTGTGGAAATGCAGCGTTTGGGTTGGACAATCGAACAGGGAAAGGACTATCTGAAAAAAACCTACGGCAAGGTATCACGTCATTTACTTGATCCAGAAGAATTACGCCATTTTCTCAAATATTTAGAATCTCAACCTACACCTTTAGATCCCTTAGCAGGCTTTTGATTGGATATCTAAATCACCCCAAATCCCATTTTTTCTCTTTCCCAGGCTGGAGCCTGGGAAACCATGATTGAGGCTTGGCCTCCTTTTCAGGCAAAACCTGCCAATTTTCATTACCATGCTCTGCATGGTAATGAAAAAAATAGACTTGTGTATACATGGTAGCTACCCACATGAGGGGTTGGAGATTGGTTGCATATGGTTGCATATAACTAACAATAATTAACAAACAAGGAAATATTTGCTCGAAGCGACAGACAGCGATCCCCACGGAAACGGTAATCAACGCTATAAAATCTTTGGATAGGTATGATATATAATTCAGTAAAACTAATATCAAAACCCTTATACTTCATAGTTTAATAAGGGCAATGATATTTACATAAACAAGCACAGTTAGTTTACTACTGATTCACCCAAAAGTAACAGCTGGAAACCTAAATAAGTAGAAATTCCAGCTGACAGTAAAATCAAATTCAGGGGCATTTTGAAAAGTTATTACTCAATAATCAACAGTCAGTTGGAATTATTGGCTATTGACTACTGAGATATTAGCTAAACAACTGCCATCGGACGGCTACCAGCAGCGTGACGATCAATCACTTGGTCAATTAAGCCATATTCTCTGGCTTCCTCTGGCGACATAAAGAAGTCTCGTTCAGTGTCTTCAGCAATTTTTTCCAAGGGCTGACCAGTGTGTTCGGCTAAATAATCATTTAGCCGTTGCTTGTGATAAAGAATTTCACGAGCTTGAATTTCAATATCAGTTGCTTGTCCCCTGGCACCGCCCAGAGGTTGGTGAATCATCATCCGAGAATGGGGAAGACTCATCCGCTTACCTTTGGCACCTGCACTGAGGAGAAAAGCACCCATACTGGCAGCCAGCCCGGTACAAATGGTGCATACATCCGGTCGGATGTGCTTCATTGTATCAAAAATGCCCATCCCTGCCGTCACCGAACCACCAGGAGAATTGATATACATATAAATGTCTTTCTCCGCGTCTTCGGCATCTAAAAATAGCAGTTGGGCAACAACCAAGTTAGCTACGTTGTCATCAATCGGTTGTCCCAAAAAGATGATGCGCTCACGCATCAGTCGTGAGTAGATATCAAAGGCACGTTCGCCACGACCCGATTGTTCAATAACGATAGGAATCATGCAGCCTGCTTGTAATTAATGTACATACATTTTACCGATTACAACGGCTGATTGTTTTCCTTCGCAAACCTAAACCCCTTTCTTCTGTTGGTGAATCTATATATTTCGCTCATCCTTGGAACAATTGTGTCGTTTTTGGGTCAAAAGTAACTACGTCATTTTGCTGGCAATAGACTCGATGTCATCATCCCATCGGGTTAATCAATAGTACAAGATGTATTCAAGAAGTATGATTTTGCAATTCAAAAACATCTACCTAAAGAGAGGAAACTGCCATGCTAGAAAAATTTTTGCAAGCCGCGATCATCACCTTCTTACTTCATCTGATTGTAGGATTGACTTCAAATAACACAATTAATACTAGGGCAGCAAAATCCCCAGGTACACTGTCAACACCAATAGCTTCACTGCTGAGTTTTCTAGATTAAGAAAATTTCACAGATGAATTCAGACATAGGTGTCCAAATCTTTAATATGACTGCACATAGTAAACAACTTGTAAATAATCACAATAATATAAAACAAACCTGCCTGCTGAAACTGCTAGATAGTTTAAGCAGGCAGTTTTTGTTTGTGTAATGATAACACCACTTCATCATCGTTAAGTATTTTTGCCAAAATTACATCTATATTTAAGAGCAGATCCACGGGCGGCACACCAACCGCTATGAATTCTTTTCTTGTGCTTTGTTTCATTCACATCTTGCACCAGTTCCAACAGCTTGGAGGCGACAGCCCCCAAACCCTCATTACCAGATTCAACCTGTTAATGAGAACTAGAGCCTCGGCTCTCTCAATAGTAGGGCAAAGCCCTTCCCGCAAGATATGATGCAAGACTCTCATGGGAGACTGCCCACAATCAGGCATGAAAAATCGACCACCGATACACCAGTATAGATACAGATACATACAGATGGGTTACGGGTGTGCTCCACTAGCTTTCTTTTAACCCTTTTTCAGGACAGTCCCGATGAAACAAGCTTCATCACCAAATATGAAAAAGGTTTTTTCTCCTACACCCCAAATCCTTATACCCCCACACCCTCTTTCAAGTCAGATATCACTTCATCAAGTACGACGTTATTCACACTCAGGCTTTAAAGAACACGTTAGACTGACATTCAGAAGGTAATACCTGATGTCTAATCATGACTAATCGCCTTGCTGAAGCTAAAAGCCTCTACCTCCGCAAACACGCCGAAAATCCTATCGATTGGTGGCCTTGGTGTGATGAAGCACTCGCCACTGCAAAAGCGCAAAATAAACCTATTTTTCTCTCCATTGGCTACTCTAGCTGCCACTGGTGTACTGTTATGGAAGGAGAAGCGTTTTCCGACCCGGCTGTTGCCGAGTACATGAACGCCAATTTTATCCCTATTAAAGTAGATAGAGAAGAAAGACCAGACCTCGATAGCATTTATATGCAGTCTTTGCAGATGATGAGCGGGCAAGGAGGTTGGCCTTTAAATGTTTTTCTTTCTCCAGAAGATTTAGTGCCGTTTTACGCTGGTACATACTTTCCATTGGAACCACGCTACGGTCGTCCAGGGTTTTTGCAAGTTCTGCAAGCGATTCGCCGTTACTACGATACAGAAAAAGAAGATTTGCGCGATCGCAAAGCAGTAATTTTAGAGTCGCTTCTTACCTCTGCGGTGTTGCAATTTCAGGGTACAACACAAGCTCAAGACCGTGAATTACTACGAAAAGGCTGGGAAACCAGCACGGGGATCATTACTCCCAATCAATACGGTAATAGTTTTCCGATGATTCCTTATGCAGAATTAGCTCTGCGGGGAACACGATTCTCGTTCCCTGGTTCTACCTGGGAACGCGAATCTAAATACGACGGCAAGCAAATTTGCACCCAGCGAGGACTTGATCTGGCATTGGGCGGAATTTACGATCATGTGAGTGGAGGGTTTCACCGCTACACAGTTGATCCCACTTGGACTGTGCCTCACTTTGAAAAAATGCTCTACGACAATGGTCAAATTGTAGAGTACTTGGCTAATCTTTGGAGTGCGGGAGTACAGGAACCTGCCTTTGAGAGAGCGATCGCACATACTGTGCAATGGCTGAAACGAGAAATGACGGATATATCAGGTTACTTCTGGGCTGCTCAAGATGCCGATAGCTTTATCACTGGTGAAGAAACTGAACCAGAGGAGGGAGCATTTTATGTCTGGAGTTACAGTGAACTAGAGCAATTACTTACTCACGAAGAACTAACAGAATTACAACAATCGTTTACAGTTACCGCTAACGGCAACTTTGAAGGTAAGAACGTACTGCAAAGGCGTCATCCAGGAGAACTGAGCGAAACGTTAGAAACAGCGTTAACGAAATTGTTTGTAGCTCGGTATGGTGCAACCCCTGAATCGCTACAAACTTTTCCACCCGCTCGCAATAACCAAGAGGCAAAAACAAGCAATTGGCCTGGTCGAATTCCATCGGTAACAGATACTAAAATGATTGTTGCCTGGAATAGTTTGATGATTTCCGGCTTGGCAAGAGCGTATGCAGTATTCCGACAACCTTCTTATTTGGAACTAGCAACTCAGGCAGCGAACTTTATCTTAAATAATCAGTTTGTAAATGGGCGGTTCCATCGTCTTAATTATGAAGGACAAGCAACCGTACTAGCTCAATCTGAAGATTACGCCTTCTTTATCAAAGCCCTATTGGATTTACATACTTGTTGCCCCGATCAAAAAAATTGGTTAGAAAGCGCGATCGCTCTCCAAGAAGAATTTGACGAATATCTTTGGAGTGTCGAATTAGGTGGATACTACAACACATCCAGCGATGCAACTCAAGATTTAATCGTGCGAGAGCGCAGTTATGCAGATAATGCCACACCTTCTGCAAATGGAGTAGCGATCGCAAATCTTGTGCGTCTTGCTTTGCTTACCGACAATCTCCATTATTTAGATTTAGCCGAGCAGGGCTTGAGGGCATTTCACTCTGCCATGAATCATGCTCCCCAAGCTTGCCCAAGTTTATTTACCGCCTTGGATTGGTATAGCAATTCGACTTTGATTCGCACTACAACCGAGCAGATTAACTCATTAAGTTCTCAGTATTTGCCAACTGCTGTATTCACCGCAGAATCAAAATTACCACAAGGTAGTGTTGGGCTAGTTTGCCAAGGTTTGAAATGTTTGCCAGCACCTGAGAGTTTAGAAAACCTGTTGCAGCAGGTACAGCAAAGTCAGACTAGGGGATAATACCAATTGACGTGAGGACACAAAGACGCGGAGTTAGAGGACGCGTTTTAAACGTATAACTATGAACAAGCCACCTGTACTTAAAAACATTAACCCGATGATTCCAGCAGGAAGCGACATGGAAGTAGCGATCGCGTTTTATGAGCAACAGCTTGGCTTTACAACTATCCATAAAGAAGGCGAGCCAGTGAGGATGGCGATCGTCCAACGAGATGGGGCGACAATTTTTCTGCTTAAGAACGATGATAAACACCTGGCAGAATGGACAAGTTTTCGTGTCTTTGTTGATGGTATCGAGCAACTTTACGCAGAATTTCAAGCCAAAGGAGGACAGATGATTCACCCAAACGGTAAGCTAGAAACTAAACCTTGGGGAATGAAAGAGTTTGCCGTGATTGATCCGGCTGGTGTGTGTATCACTTTTTATGAACCAGCAAACTGAGAAAATTCAGCAATGTAAATTAACTGCGATCGTTCTCGCAGGTGGTAAGAGTACGCGCATGGGGACAGACAAAGCCTTGATCCCGATTCAAGGAGTGCCGATGTTGCAATTTATTTGCCGCATAGCTGAGGCTTGTGCTGAAAAAGTCTACGTAATCACTCCCTGGCAGGAACGCTATCAACACTTGTTACCTCCCAAAAGCCAGTTCATTCAGGAAGTACCTTTACCAGGAGAAACTGGCAACGAACCTAGAACCCACGGGCCACTTGTAGGATTTGCTCAAGCACTGGTATATGTAGAAACAGAGTGGGTGTTGCTGCTAGCTTGCGATTTACCCAATTTACGGCTAGAAGTTTTACAGAAATGGGCAGTTGAACTTGATCGCTTACCCCAAGAAGCGATCGCTGCTTTAGTTCAAAAAGATAATAGATGGGAGCCGTTGTGTGGCTTTTATCGGCGTCGTTGTTTACCAGAATTAAATCAATATATTGAGCAGGGCGGGCGATCATTTCAGGAGTGGCTAAAGCAGTATCCAGTACAAGTATTACCTTTGCCCGATCCTAAAATGCTATTTAACTTTAACAGTTATCAGTAATAATTTATTTTTACCCTATCTCCTGTTCCCTGTCCCCTATCCCCTGTTCCCTGTTCACCGATTTAAGTTTAAAATAAGAATCCACACATCTTGCACCTCGTCTTGAACACCCTTGTACTAAAGTACAAGTCTCATAGCTAAAGTCCGTTGAAACGGACTGAAAGATATGTTTAGTAAGCTTTAGCTTACTTTTGCTTTCAGCCAAGAAATTTATTTCTTGGTGGTCAAAAAACAAGTGCAAGATATAATAATCCACACTTAATAGCCAGTGTGGCAATACTCATCACCTTAATCACTGCTCCCCTAGCCTCTGTCGGCGAAGATGAAACATACCCTTTCAGTACTTGTAGAAGATGAAGCGGGTGTTCTATCCCGTATTTCTGGTTTATTTGCCCGTCGTGGCTTCAACATTGAAAGCCTTGCTGTCGGCCCAGCAGAGCAGTCAGGTATTTCTCGCATTACAATGGTCGTACCTGGTGACGATTATGTGATTGAGCAACTTACAAAACAACTTTACAAGCTCATCAACGTTTTGAAGGTACAGGACATCACCGAAATTCCTTGTGTAGAGCGAGAATTAATGTTGTTGAAAGTTAATGCTACTAGCACCAATCGCTCAGAAGTTGTTGAATTAGCACAAATTTTCCGGGCGCGAGTCGTAGATGTGGCAGAAGATTCTCTAACTTTGGAAGTTGTGGGCGATCCAGGTAAAATGGTAGCGATCGTGCAGGTATTACAAAAATTTGGTTTGAGAGAAATAGCCCGCACTGGTAAAATTGCCCTGACTCGTGAATCAGGAGTAAACACTGAGTTGCTGAAATCTTTGGAAGCAAAAGTTTAGCGATCGCCAGAGAAATATTTAGTTCATAGAAATTTTAGTCGAAGGAGTTTGGAGAGCCGATCAATTGGCAAACACTTCTTCGACTTTTGTTATATCTTTAACCTAAACTCCAGCACAAAGTTGATGGAACAAACTCAGGAGTTATAAATTAGAATAACTCTAACTAAATAGGTAGGCATAATCAAACATAAAATGCTTGTTCACAAAAACTAGATAGGATAAGCTTTTATCTTCTAGCTAAAGTAGTTGAGTGTGTAGTGACTAACATCACCTGGCATGGTGGATAGGTAAATAAGCAACATAACTCACATTTACTTTCCTTGTCCTAATTTCCTCTAGCCCCATGCTTTCTAATTACTGAATTTTTAATCCTAGATTCTGTACTTTATATTCTTCTTACAACCAAAATACAAACGATTGTAAATAAATAGCATCACTAAAGTATCAATCAAGATACAAATCAGTTACAAAATAAAAAAATAAAGAAATAAGTTGCATGAAACGAAATGTTTAATTACTATTAAATTGTTCAGGTAAAAATCCATTGAGCAGAAATCTATCGATTTTACTGAACAGATTGTGATAGTTTGCTATATGTAAGTAATAAAATCCTTGATTGGATGATAAAAGAGGATTAAAGCCTCTATTAGAGAGAGATGATGATATATAGCCTCTACTAGAGAGAGATGATGGTATATAGCCTCTATTGAAAGATTTTGACCTGAATAGGGTGATAGCTAGTATTACAAGCGCCGAAGAGCTATTTTCAGATTTCCACAAGAAATTTTCACCATTTGTGAAGTATTTGGTGGAAGTATAAATCGTGTGGTAAAAATAAAAATTTCATCAATATGTGTTAAATGTGTCAATTTTATCTACACATTTATCTAAGCATTTTTTGTTTAAACAAATGGCAGCAAAGCTGTTACTGATTTTTTGACTATTTACATACAGTAGCCTGAACGCACGACCATGAATTTACTATTTTTTGTTTCTCATTGGTTGATACAAAAATCAAGCAATATATTGCTGAATAAATTGCTGAAAATGAGAAACAGGCATTGGTTAATACTCGACATCAGTATTTTCGCCACTACACCCCTATTAGCTTTGATTCTACGCTTAGATGGAATACCTAGCCTAGAAGCATATCTGCCAAACTTAGCATTTGCCACAATCCTATTTTTGCTGATCAAACAATTCATTTTATGGAGTTCTGGTTTTTATCGCCGTTACTGGCGCTATGCCAGCATTGAAGAACTCACATACATCGCTATGTTGATGGCAGCAGCGATTATCATACAATCGTTTTGTTTTGATGTGATTCATAGCATCCCAAACTCTGTTTTCAGTGGACTTCCACGTTCATTGCCATTAATTGATGGACTACTTTCGTTTATTTTCATCGGTGGTTTGCGTTTCAGCATCAAAGCAGTAGAAAGAACCAACAAAAAACGAGCAGTATTTAACCCCTCACAACGAGTACTGATCGTCGGGGCTGGTAACGCCGGAGTGACTCTACTGCAAGAAATGCAAACAAATCCTCAACAGGGTTTTTATCCAGTTGCCTTTGTTGACGACGATCCCCAAAAACTATATGCACACATTCGCGGTGTTCCTGTAGTGGGCGATCGCCACAAAATACCTGATATTGTCAAATCTTTGCAAATTCACAAGGTGATTATTGCAATGCCAACAGTTGCAGGAAAAGTGATTCGAGAAATCGTTGATATTTGCAAAGCTACCGGCATTCAAACCAGTACTTTACCAGGAATACATGAAATCCTGAATGGACGAGTAAGAGTGGATAGCATTCGTGATGTGCGGATTGAAGATTTACTCAGGCGTGAACCAATACAGACAGATATTGGACGAGTTGCGGAATTTTTGGCAGGCAAGAGAGTACTAATTACAGGCGCAGGCGGCTCGATTGGTAGTGAGCTTTGCCGTCAAATTTACAAATGTCATCCTGCCCAAATGATGCTAATGGGGCATGGTGAGAATTCTGTGTTCAATATTCAGCAGGAATTAGAACAACTAGTTCAAGCACTTAAAGAAAATGGCAAGGCAGAACAATACACTCCTAGTCTTCATATCTTCATTGGCGATATTCGTTACCGCGATCGCCTTAAACACGCCTTTGAGCGATTCCAGCCAGATGTGATTTTTCATGCCGCAGCCCACAAGCACGTTCCTTTGATGGAATTAAATTCACCAGAAGCAATTACTAACAACGTACTGGGAACAAAAAATTTAGTGGATCTGGCGCTGCAATACAAAGTTCAACATTTCGTGATGATATCTACAGATAAGGCAGTCAATCCCACCAATGTGATGGGAGCAAGTAAAAGAGTTGCAGAAATGTTGGTATTGCAAGCAGCAAAAAAAAGTGGCTTATCTTATGTTGCTGTGCGCTTTGGTAATGTTTTAGGTAGTCGTGGCAGTGTTGTCCCGACTTTCACTAGGCAAATTTTAGCAGGAGGCCCCGTCACAGTTACCCATCCGGAAATCCGCCGCTATTTCATGACGATTCCAGAGGCAGTGCAATTAGTGTTGCAAGCAGCAGTAATTGGGCATGGTGGAGAAGTGCTGATGTTAAATATGGGACAGCCAGTGAAAATAGTTGATTTGGCAAAGGAATTGATTCGTCTTTGTGGATATGAAGTCAACAAAGATATTGAAATTGTCTTTACTGGTTTGCGTCCGGGTGAAAAGTTATTTGAAGAGTTGTTTATTGAAGGAGAAGAGTACGAACCAACTGAGCATGAAAAGTTGTTAGTTGTCAAAAATGCGAGTCGAATTGTTCCAGATAATTTGACTATAAGTGTTGAAGATTTATGCAAGGCTGCGGCTAAGAATCATACGAATTTAATTCTGTTTCTACTTGAGCAAATTGTACCAGGGTATAAGCCAAAATATCTTGAAAGTCATGTTTTGGTAGATACAGTAGCAAATAACAATTTACTTGCAGGAACAAATGGAAAAATTACAGTCAGAGTGAAACCAGGAAGTGTATGAAAAGTTTTGTATTAGCAAATTTCAGACTAAGCTATCGAAATTTTATTACTGATTATGAAGTTATAAACTTATGCAACATCAAATCAATCAAACTAAACTCAAACTTTCTCCGATAGTGCAGTCAATGCTACGCTGTCCTATATGTAATAGTGAATTGGTAGTGCGTAGTGAAGATAGCCAATGTATAAATTCTCAATGTCAGGCTTTATTCCCACACAAAAATAGAATACCAATTTTGATTAATGAGAGTGCTAGTATATTTTCGATTGATGACTTTGTTAATGAGCGAAAATTATATTTTGATTTATCTCCTAAAAATCAATTTCTGGAAACTCTAAAAAATTTGGTTCCAAGTATAAGCTTAAATCTCAAAGCGAAAAGAAACTATGAACAATTTTCTAAAAAATTGCATATGCGTTGCATACATCCTAAAGTTTTAGTAATTGGTGGTAGCATTTTAGGTAAAGGCATAGAAAATATTGTTGAAAACTCCAATTTAGAAATAGTAGAAACTGATGTTTCATTCGGCTCTCGCACAACTTTGATTTGTGATGCTCACAACATACCTTTCGCAGATCGTTCTTTTGACGGTGTCATCATACAAGCTGTATTAGAGCATGTCGTTGACCCCTGGTGCTGTGTAGAAGAAATTTACAGGGTTTTAAAAGATGATGGGCTAGTCTATGCGGAAACCCCATTTATGCAACAAGTACATGGAGGATGCTATGACTTTACTAGATTTACTTTTTTAGGTCATCGTCGTTTATTTAGAAAATTTGAGGAAATTGAGAGTGGAGCAGTAGCTGGGCCGGGAATGGCATTAGCTTGGTCTTACTCATACTTACTTTTGAGTTTTACAACATCAAAGTTTTGGAGAAAGCTGATTGGATTATTTGTCAGAATCACAGCATTTCCATTAAAGTATCTCGATTACTTATTGATTGATTGTCCGGGTACTCTCGATGCCGCCTCAGCTTATTACTTCATAGGTAAGAAAAGCCAAAAAATTCTGTCAGATAAAGAGTTGATTAAACTTTATCAAGGAGCTTGCTAAAGTTAGGAAATTTTACAGTAATGGAACAAATTAAACCACTAACGTTACGTCATAACTTCTCCTGGACTTTTATTGGTAATACTATTTATGCAGCTTGTCAGTGGGGAATGCTGGTGGTAATGGCTAAACTTGGTAGCCCTGAAATAGTTGGGCAGTTTACCTTGGGGCTAGCGGTAACGGCACCTGTATTCATGTTTACTAATCTCCAGTTACGAAGTATTCAAGCAACAGATGCAAAAAAACAGTATCTATTTAGCGATTACTTAGAATTGAGACTGATTGGTACAGGGTTTGGACTGGTGGCGATCACAGTCATTACTTTCTTAGCAAAATATCCTTGGGAAATATCGCTAGTTATTTTGTTGGTAGCTTTAGCAAAGGCATTTGAATCGATCAGTGACGTCTATTATGGCTTGCTCCAGCAACACGAACGCATGGATCGCATTGCCATATCCTTGATGATTAAAGGGCCTTTATCATTGACACTGCTAGGAATGGGAGTATATCTATCGAGTGGTGTTGTCTGGGGAGTCGTTGGATTGGTATTTGCCTGGAGTGTGGTTTTATTTGTCTACGACATTCCGAATGGTGTTCTAATACTGGACGCCTTACCAAAATATCGTTGGCATCTTGTCACTCTTAAAAATTTGGCATGGCTGTCTTTACCTTTGGGGTTGGTAATGATGCTTATCTCACTCAACACCAATATTCCTCGCTACTTTATTGAGCAACATTTGGGTGAACGGGAACTGGGAATTTTTGCAGCCATAGCTTACTTGATGGTCGTAGGAAGTATGATTGTCAATGCTTTAGGGCAGTCAGCCAGTCCTAGATTAGCTAAGTATTACGCTGCCGGAAACACCATAGCTTTTCGCAGACTTTTGTTAAAGCTAATAGGAATTGCTCTATTGCTGGGCGGAGGTGGTGTTTTGATTGCTGTGGTTGGTGGTGAGCAGATCCTAACTCTTTTGTATCAACCTGAGTACGCTCAACATACAAGTTTATTTGTTTGGCTGATGATTGCTGCTGGGATTGGTTATGTGTCCTCCTTCATGGGATATGGAATGACCGCAGTGCGATACTTCCGCATTCAATTACCGTTGTTTGCTGCTGCAACAACTAGCTGTGCTATCGCTTGTTTGTTGTTAGTACCCAGGCTGGAATTGCTAGGAGCGGCGATCGCTTTATTAATTTCAGTCATTGTCCAAGCAGCTATTAGTTATGGAGTAATCATTCATGCATTACACAAACTCAATCGATACAACCAAACACAACAAAAATCTCCTATCTAGCAAGCATTATCCGATACGTATTCTGCACGTGGTTGGGGGAATGAATCGGGGTGGCATCGAAACTTGGCTAATGCACATTTTGCGGCACATTGATCGCGATCGCTTCCAAATGGATTTCCTCGTTCACACCGAGCAAGCCTGTGCCTACGATCAAGAGATTCGCGCCTTAGGTAGTCAAATTATCCATTGTCCTCTGAATCGCTTGCAGCCTTGGATTTACGCTGCTAACTTTCAGCGAATTTTAAAAATGTACGGTACTTATGACGTTGTTCACAGTCACGTTCATCACTTTAATGGTTACATTCTCCGTTTAGCTCAACGCTCAGGAATACCTATCCGGATTGCCCATAGCCACAACAATACTTCTTGTGTTGAAGCGAAAGCCAAATGGTATCGACGTTTGTATCTGGATTTGATGAGAGCTTGGATTGCTCGATATGCAACGTTAGGTTTTGGATGCAGCCACCAAGCAATAGCAAATCTATTTGGTTCAGATCAGCATATCCATCCTCATCGACAGACTCTTTACTACGGAATTGACTTAACTGTATTCCAAGATCCTGTTGATGTGGTTGCCGTTCGCTCTGAATTAGGGATTCCCAAAGATGCCTTTGTGATTGGACACGTAGGTAGATTCGAGCCACAAAAGAATCATGTATTTCTTTTGGACATCGCCGCAGAGGTTGCCAAGCAAGAACCAAAAATGCACCTTTTACTAGTGGGTGTTGGCTCTCTACGCGCAGATATAGAGCAGAAGGTTGCTCAAATGGGCTTAGGCGATCGCGTCATTTTTGCAGGTAGCCGACCTGATGTACCACGACTAATGCGGGGTGCGATGGATGTCTTCCTCTTGCCATCTCTCTACGAAGGATTAGGTTTGGTTTTAATTGAAGCACAAGCAGCAGGATTACCCTGTATTTTTTCGGATGTTATTCCACAGGAAGCAGATGTAGTCAAGCCTTTGGTGAAGCGAATATCCCGATCACAATCAGCCTCTGCATGGGCAGAAGCGGTTTTAACAGCACCAAACAATTCATCAGCTCTCACCAAGTTAGATGCCCTAAATATTGTCGAAAAGAGCGCTTTCAATATTGAGACAAGTGTAAAAAAACTGTTAGAAGGCTATGAAAGTCAATTCTTTAAATACTGATATCAATACTAATTCTTTCTCGCTGTTTTTGTGGGAACTACCGTTCTGGTTAAGTTTTTCCTATTGGTCACTGCTAGCAGATACTTTAACTCCAAAGTTTGAATTTCTATCAATACCTGTCAATGTTAAAGATTTGGTCTTAATTGGGGTTGCTTGCTTCTACTTGTTACTAATAGTACTTACCAATTTTGGCAGCACCGCCAAATATAGACAATGGAATTGGCATTGCCACTTACCAATCTTGACAGTTGTTTTACTGTTTTACGCTCTTGTATCTATACAAGGAAGTGGTATGGATGCAAGCAATGCCAGAGCAATGACATACACTCTAACTTTGACAGCATCTGCTTTTTTACTTGGCTATATTCTACTGGCAAGAAGATCCGTTACATCTGTGCGTCCATTTCTATGGCGACTGACAGTTTATCTAGCTGTACTAGGATTACTCTACTCAGCAGCCTCTTTATTCTCTTTAGGTATGGCAGATGTAAGAGCCGATCTGAATGCGGGAGGAAGTGAGTTTGGAATAGTACGTGTACAAGGGCCTCTTTTTTCTTCTTCCACTGGATATTTCATTTTAGTACCAGCCTTAGCCTTTGCTATTCAAGAGTTCATGAAAAATCATGCTCAACGTTTATTTAAGTTGGCTATTATCATGGCTCTAACACTAACTATTATCGGTCTTGGTTCGCGGGCTGCCTTATTAACTATGTGCTTATTTTTTCTATGCTTATTCCTATTTATGAAAAATAAAAAACAAGCAGTAATTGCTGCTATAATAATGATTATTTTAGTCTCCACAGCTACAACAATTATTTATTCAAAAGCTAGTAGCGATCGCATTAGAACCTTTGAAGATTCAACTCGTTCAGATACATACTTTACTTCTTTTCAAATTATTAGTCATCGAAATACTGAACTGAATATTACTGGTTCTGGTTATGGCTCTTATTGGCCTTGGTATCTTACAGATATGGATGACACTAGAGTTAGTTTTATGAATGGTGCTCCAATCGTTTTGGTATATCCCTTTGGATATTTGTTATATCATCCCCACTCAACTTTTCTACTGTGTGTTGTTGAATTAGGAATTCCTGGTCTCATGTATTTTGGAAACCTGTGGATTATTTTAATTAGGCTCCTCTTTCGCAGCCAGCAGGGAATTGAATCTGCTATTTTTAATTGTGGAATTTTTGCTTCGGGGTTTTCAATGTTTTTTGATTTTTTTATTTTTAAAGGTGGACAAATAAGTTTAATATGGTGGGCTTATCTATTTGGTGCTTTAGCATTAAACTTTAATCTTCAAAATGAACAAATAGAGAAGAGTAAGCTAGTAGAAACGCAAATTCATTGAAGTTAAATAAGCAAAAATATTAATGTCAAAAATTAAATCATCAAAATTAATATCTACCAAGATTATTCTTTCGAGTTAAATTGTGATTTTGCCTAGATATTATCTAATTCATCATAGAATACATATGAGCTATAAAGAAGAATTAGCCTTAGCATTCCATAATTACTACCGTAGTTTTAGTTTTCCACGCATTTCTAGAAATACGATCCGTCGAATACTCTTATTAGGTTTTATACTCGTGATGCTTTCAGTCATGATGCACCTGTCAACAGCATCGGTACAATCCCAAGGAAGCACAAAAAAATTGATCCAGTCTGGCTGGGATATGCCAACCCCTAACTTTCTCCGAGAGCATATTAAGCAGATGGAGCAGCGTCCGTTTGATGGCGTAATTGTTAAACTCAACGCGGGTAGAGAAGTTTTTAAGAAAAAGCCCTACCCAGATACAGCATTCACTCAAGATCGAAAAGACCTTGCTGCTACAAACTCCTCCAAACTCACTAATAACTTCATAGTCATGTGGTCTGCAAGTGAGGAAGGGTGGGACTGGTTCAACGATACTGACTGGGCTGCTGCTGAAAAGAACATTCAAAACTTTGCTAAGGCTGCCAAAGCTGGTCGCTTCAAGGGCATCGCTTTTGATCCAGAGCCTTACGGTTATACCCCATGGCACTATGAGGTGCAACCCCAACACAATAGCAAGACATTTCAAGAGTATCAACAGCAGGTGCGAAAGCGCGGTGCTCGGTTTATGAGAATCTTGCAAACAACGCAACCTCAGACTGAAGTGTTAACACTTGGTCTGTTGAGTTGGATGAAAGCTTTATTGGTAGAGACAACCGATCCAGCAAAATTGCAGCAGCAACTAGTCAACCATAAATATGGGCTGTGGCCAGCCTTCATCAACGGTATGCTCGATGCAGCGCGCCCTGGTTCCGTCATCATTGATGGTAACGAAAGCGCATACTACTTTTACCGTGGAGCTTGGTTTGGAGCAATACGTGACATCATCCGCAATGAAGCACGGGCATTTGTTGAGCCGATAAACACTAACAAGTATGACAATCATGTGGAGGTTGGTCAAGCCGTCTATATGGATCTTGTACTTGACCTGTTTGAGAAGCCTGCTAACAACGCTAAGAACGCCTGGTATGGTATGAGAATGCCGCATTTTCTGTCACAAAATGACCGACTACGGTTGTTAGAGTACAACACCTACCATGCGCTCCGGACTGCGGATCGATATGTCTGGATTTACGGAGAGAGAATGAATTGGTGGCAAAACCGCATCCCCAAAGGTGCTGAGGATGCGATCAGAAGGGCTAAGACAAAGATTCAAACAGGAAAACCACTTGGGTTAAATATTAACGCCGCCACCGAAAAAGCATTGAACAAATGTAAAGTAGTTAACCCGAAATGTTGATTATGAATGTTGTTGTAATACTTGAGCATCGTTTTGATCGCACTCCGGATGGTGCTGTGTGGACTCAAACAACCTTTGCTCATCAGTTCTGGAAGCGCTATTTAGAAGTTTTTGATAGTGTACGTGTGGTAGCGCGTGTCCGTGAAGTTCCTTTGATACCAGTCGGCTCAAAACGTGCTGATGGCGAAGGAGTTTCATTTGCAGCAGTACCATACTATGTTGGCCCGTGGCAATATTTGCAGCGATCGCATCAAGTCAAAATTGCTGCCCAAAATGCAGTTAATGTCAACGATGCTGTAATTTTACGTGTAGGTTCAACAATTGCTAACTGTGTCCAACCCTTGTTAGACAAAACTGGACATCCCTACGGAGTAGAAGTTGTAGCTGATCCCTATGATGTCTTTGCTTCTGGCTCCATTAAGCATCCCCTCCGCCCCCTTTTTCGCTGGTTTTTTCCCCGCCAACTGCAACATCAATGTGCTGGAGCCTGCGCCGCCGCCTATGTCACCAAATATGCCCTTCAGCGTCGGTATCCACCAGCTAAGGGAGCTTTTTCGACTCACTATTCTAGTGTTGAATTACCTAATACAGCTTTCGTGGCTTTTGCTCAATCACCTAAGCAGGAAATACACAAATTTACTCTTATTAGTGTAGGCACACTAGCTCAACTATATAAAGCTCCAGATATACTGATCAAAGCTGTTGCTGTATGTGTAAAAGAGGGATTAGACCTTCAGTTAATTCTGATTGGCGATGGTAAGCATCGACCCGAATTGGAGATGCTAGCTAAAAATTTAGGGTTAGAAAAGAGGGTCTACTTTCGAGGTCAATTGCCTGCTGGCGATGCCGTGCGTGCCGAGTTGGATCGGGCAGATTTATTTGTCTTGCCATCCTATCAAGAAGGTTTACCTAGAGCAATGATAGAAGCAATGGCGCGATCGCTACCATGTATTGGTTCTACAGTAGGTGGCATTCCTGAACTACTACCGCCTGAAGATATGGTACCACCCGGTGATGTGACAGCTTTAGCCAAAAAAATTCAGGAAGTAATAACTAATCCAAAACGCATGGCTTCCATGTCAGCTCGCAATTTAGAGAAAGCCAAAGAGTATACAGATGAAATTTTGCACGCCAAACGAATTGCATTCTATCGATATGTGCGCGAGCAAACACAACTGTGGTTAGAGCAAAACAAGGAATAGAGATTGATTATGAAAAGCTTATTAATGGTTGCTACCGTTCCAGAAACCCTCAAGGGTTTTCTTCTTCCCTTTAGCTCTTCCCTTCGCACTCAAGGCTGGCGGGTGGATGCTATGGCATATAGAATATCTAGTAGCTTAGAATGTTTGCAGGCATTTGATCGCGTTTGGGATATAGAATGGTCGCGTCAACCTTTAGATCCTAAGAATTTACTGATTGCTCCACGCATTATCCAAGAGCTAATAAAGCAAGAAGAATATGACATAGTTCATGTCCACACACCGGTGGCGTCTTTTGTTACTCGCTACGCTTTAAGAAATAAAAGAAAAAATCAAAGATTCCAGGTAATTTACACTGCTCATGGCTTTCATTTCTATCGTGGTGGCAAACTATTAAGAAATGCGGTATTTCTGGCTCTAGAAAAGCTAGCTGGCAATTGGACAGACTATTTGGTAGTAATTAATCGTGAGGATGAGGAAACAGCGAAACAGTATAAGATTGTTTCACCAGAACGAATCTGTTATATGCCAGGAATTGGTGTAGATTTGAACTATTACAGTCCTGATGCAATTTCAAAAACAGAACTTGAACAGGTACGCAAAGAATTAGGGTTACAACCAAATACTCAACTGTTTTTGTCGGTAGCTGAGTTTACTCCTCGCAAGCGCCCTCAAGATGTGTTAAAAGCATTTGCTCATCTGAATCGACCAAATACTTGTTTGGCTTTTGCTGGTAACGGATTTCTCATGGAACAAATGCAATCTTTGGCATCTCAACTGAAAATGGAAAATCAAGTCCGTTTTTTAGGTAATCGCCAAGATATTCCAACTTTAATGCGTGCGGCTGTAGCTACTGTGCTTGCTTCTGAACACGAAGGATTACCTAGGTGTGTGATGGAGTCCATGTGCATGGAAATTCCAGTTATTGGTACAGATATTCGGGGAACTCGTGACTTACTAACCGAAGGTTGTGGTCTATTAGTAAAAGTAGGAGATATAGAAGAACTTGCTAAAGCGATGGCTTGGATTTTAGATCATCCCCTAGAAGCTAGCAAAATTGGTAAGCAAGGAAGAGAACGCATGAGTTTTTATGATATCAAACACATCATTAAATTGCACGAAAGCTTATATACCGAAGTGATGCTGTCATCTTCAACCTACTCTGAGTCACTTTATGTATAGCTGCTAATCATACCTAAATAAAAAGTGTTTTGTATCTATGGATAATAGATTTTTGGATGGGAGAATAGACTTATTTTCTGGTAAAGTTAAGTCTGAGTTTTGGACAGATAAAGAGTGGCGGGAATTTGAGCAAGCTTATCTCAAAGAACATAAATACATAAGAGCGCAGCTAGTATTAAAACGCTTATTTGATATTGCGATCGCTCTTCTAACACTAATAATTTTGTCACCTATCTTTTTGCTAGTTGCTTTGGCAATAAAATTTAGTTCTCCGGGGCCGATTTTATTTTGTCAGGAACGTTTGGGAAGGTTAGGAAAACCATTTACAATCTATAAATTTCGTACAATGGTTGATGGAGCAATCCATATTGGATCTGGTATCAACACATTCAAAGGCGATCCTCGCATTACATCCGTTGGTAAATTCTTACGTGAATATCATCTCGATGAATTACCCCAACTTTTCAATATTCTCGTTGGCGAAATGAGCTTAGTCGGGCCGCGACCGCTATTAATTTCAACTCTATCAACATACAAAAACTGCCAAAAAAAACGTTTATTAATGCCACCAGGTTTAACAGCTTGGGAAGCAGTAAACGGTGGCTTGGAAAATAGTTTGGATGAACGGATCAAGCTAGACATTTGGTATGTCAACAACTGGAGATTTTGGTTAGATATAGTGATTATTTTACGAACAATTCCAGTAGTTCTTCGCAAAGAAGGAGTTTATGAAAAAGAAGGTATTTTGACATCTACAAACCAAACCAAAGAGTAAAACCCATTATAAACTTTAGAAGAATAACCAGTTGATATGAAAATAGCAGTAATTCACCAGCCACAGTATTTACCTTATCTAGGCTTCTTTCATAAGCTCCAACAAGGTGATATTTTTGTGGTTATGGATAGCGTTCAGTTTCAGAGGCGTGGTGTTCAACATCGCAACCAAATCAAAACTTCTCAAGGAGCGCAATGGTTAACTGTACCAGTTCTCCATCGCTCAAGAGATGAAGAGCGCATTAATGAGATGCTCATAAACTCAGAGTTTCCATGGTCTCACAAGCATTGGCATACTTTGATGACCAACTATTCTCGTACTCCTTACTTCGATAAGTATAGTGCGGGACTCGAAGAAATACTCAGTAGAGAATGGAATAATCTTTGCCAACTCGATATGGCGTTAATTGAATGGGTGATGGAGACTCTGGGTATCAAAAAGTCAATCATATATATGTCTGCATTGGAAGTTGAAGGTAACAAATCGGAACTACTAATTGATATTTGTAAAGCTGTAGGAGCCGATACTTACTTATCAGGTTCTGGAGGAAAAAATTATATGGATCTGGCAGCGTTTGAAACTGCTGGCATCAATATCTTATGGCAAGAGTTTAATTATCCATCATATGTTCAAGCTTTTCCTGAATTGGGCTTCATACCCAATCTATCAATTGTGGATACCCTGTTTTGCTGTGGCCCAGAAACTAAAAAATTCTTAGAGCTTAATTGAGGAAAACTATGAGCAACAAGATACTAGTTATTGCACCTCATCCTGACGATGAAGTGCTGGGTGTTGGAGGCACAATAGCTCGATTTGCGGCTGAGGAAGCTGAAGTTTATGTAGTGATCGTGACCAAAGGTTGTCCACCAGATTATTCAGAGGAGATGACTCAAAAAGGACGCCAAGAGGCTTTAGCTGCGCATCATATTTTAGGTGTTAAAGAAACTATATTTCTTTCATTCCCCGCAGCTAGATTAGATGCTGTCCCCCATCGCGATGTGAACAGACAACTTTTTGAGTTAATCAAAAAATTTCAACCGGATACGCTTTTTATTCCCTTTTATGGTGATATTCACATGGATCACCAAAGAGTTTTCTTATCGTCTTTGGTGGCAGCAAGACCAAATAATCCTTATGCTCCAAAAACAATATATGCTTACGAAACACTCTCGGAAACAAACTGGCACGCTCCTTATCTAACAACTAACTTTGTTCCTAACGTTTTTGTTGATATTTCTCCTTACCTGGAGACAAAATTGGCAGCTATGCAAATGTATGCCTCACAGGTTAAACCTTTTCCCGACGAGCGTTCTGAGGAAACATTGCGGGCATTAGCTACTTTACGCGGCAGCACAGTCAATCGTTTTGCTGCCGAGGCTTTTTATCTAGTGCGACAAGTTATCTGATTAACCAGTACCAAAGTTATGGCTAAAAGTATCGTTACTGGAGCAGCAGGATTTATTGGCTCTCATTTAGTCGAAGCATTGTTAAAACAAGGAGAAGAAGTAATAGGTATTGATGAATTTAATGATTACTATGTTTCAACCTTGAAGAAAAAGAATATTGCACACTTGCAGAGCCATCCTGGTTTCACACTCATCGAAGGCAATATTCAATTTTTGGAATGGCAACCACTTCTGAAAGATGTTGATATTGTTTACCATCAGGCGGCACAAGCTGGGGTAAGAGCAAGCTGGGGTCAAGGCTTCCATGCTTACACCGAACGCAATATCAACGCTACACAAGTTTTGCTAGAAGCTGCAAAAGAGGCTCCGAATCTGAAAAGATTGGTGTTTGCCTCTACTTCCAGCGTGTATGGTGATGCTGAAACTCTACCCACTCATGAGGAAATTTGTCCAAAACCAGTTTCCCCTTATGGGATTACTAAACTAGCAGCTGAAAGGTTATGTGGACTTTATCACAAAAATTTTGGCGTGCCGTTTGTGTCCTTACGCTACTTTACAGTTTATGGCCCCAGGCAGCGTCCGGACATGGCGTTTCATAAGTTTTTCAAAGCAATTTTACAGAATGAGGCAATTCCTGTCTATGGTGATGGACGGCAAACACGAGATTTTACCTTTGTCAGTGATGTTGTCGCAGCCAATTTAGCCGCCGCCACGGCACCCCAAGCTGTGGGCAAAATCTTTAATATTGGTGGCGGTAGCAGAGTGATGTTAACGCAAGTCCTAAACATAATTGAGGAAGTTGTCGGACATTCCATACAAAGGAAGCATATTGAAAAAGCAATGGGAGATGCTCGTCACACGGCAGCCGATGTATCCAAAGCGCGGATGATTTTGGGTTATGAACCGCAAGTTTTCTTGAGGGACGGTTTAACTCAGGAATGGCAGTGGGTTAAGCGCTTATATACATAACTGAAGCATAATACCGCAAACTCGATCAGCTCAAAAATATCGTCTGAAGTGACACAAAAAATCAATCAAGTAATATACAGCAAATGCAATGACAACTGTAGCGATCGCCAATAATACAGATACTAAAAATCCTAACAAACCGTATCAATTTAGACGTTTTCTTGACTTGCAATGGTCTGATATCAATTGCGATCTACATATGCACACTACTTGGACAGATGGCAAAGCCAGAGTTTCAGACATCCTAGAGTTGTCTGTTCAAAAAGGTTTGAGTTGTGTAGCTTTTACAGAGCATGTTCGCAAAAGTACAAATTGGTTTTCAGAGTTTGTACAAGAAGTCAGATCGTATGCAGAGGTTCATCCTCAACTTCGGGTGCTAGTTGGTTGTGAAGCGAAGGCTCTTGATACCAATGGTGAATTTGATGTCTCAGAAGAAATTCTGGCTGAATGTGATTTGGTATTAGGTAGCGTTCACCGCTTTCCCAATGGACAAGGAGGATATATCAATGTGTCTGGGTTGACGCCAGAGGAGTTTATCCGAATTGAATTTGAACTAGCTCTTGGCTTGCTGAAATTTGCTCCTATAGATGTGTTAGCTCATCCGGGTGGTATGTATTCTAGGCTTCATGATGAGTTTCCGGCAGAGTTAATGCGCGAGTTAATGAAAGTTAGCTTAGAACGAGGAATTGCTATAGAAATTAATACGTATTACCTGCGTAATTTACACCATTTCTTAGAGTTATGTGCAGAAGTTAATCCTTATGTTTCTATTGGTTCAGATGTACATCGTCTTGAACAACTGGCTAATTGTCGAGATCAATTACACGAATTAGGAGTTGCAACGCCATGAAAGTCTTAGTAACTGGAGCCGGTGCTTTGTTAGGTCAAGGCATTATCAAGTGCCTACGGATGTCTGACATTCCTTACCATATTATTGCAGTAGATCCCGATCCTCGCTCTGTTGGGTTGTATTGGGCAGATCAAGCATATTTAGTTCCCCTTGCGAGTAATCCATCTTATTTAGATGTAGTCTGCTGTATTCTTGAGCGTGAAAAACCTGATGTCGTCTTGATTGGTACAGATACAGAACTGATGATATACGCTCAAAACAAACTAGAACTGGAATCTCGGTATAAAACACGAGTCATTGTTAGCCCACCCCATGTTATCCAAATTGCTGATGATAAATGGTTGACATATAAGTTTCTCCTGGAAAATGGATTTCCTTATCCCAAATCTGTGTTGCCTAACGGAATTTACGATCTGTTGCGGGAATGTGATTTTCCGTTAATTGTTAAACCTCGGATTGGTGCTCGCTCTATTGGTGTTCACCTTGTCAAGAATGAGGAAGAATTAAATCAAGCATTGTGTTGTGTGGAGAATCCTATCATTCAAGAATGTGTTGCTACTGCTAATCAAGAGTATACCAGTGGCGTGGTGGTAGACATGGAGGGAGTTGTTAAGGCAGTAGTCACCATGAGGCGCGAACTACGGGATGGTAATACTTATCGCGCTTATGTCGAACCTGATGCTCCTTTCAATTCTTTACTAGCTAAGATTGCAGAACAACTTGATGGGGTTGGTCCTTTAAATTTTCAATTTCGAGTTGATCAAGGAATTCCTAAAATTTTTGAGATCAATGCCCGTTTCTCTGGCACATCTCCTTTGCGCGCTCATGCTGGATTCAACTCGGTGGACTATCTCATCAAACATTATGTTCTGGGTAAGCCGATTCCGGTGCCTCAAGTACGAGCGATCGCTATGTTTAAGTATTGGAATGAAATTATAGTTGAACCAGAGCAACTTGAGCTATTCACAAATAATTTAGGACTTGTCAATACCGTGGTTGCATAAACACTCAAATTCAATCACAAAAGTAAAGAAGTACAGCTAATGAGTTCTATACAAATGCTGAATGTTACAGAAGCTGTCCTCAATTCTATGACGGAAGAAGAATTTGCAAACTGGCAAATAGAGCAGGGAAAGCAGGTTATTTACCATCAGGGTTGTTACTGGCACCAGTCAATTACGGGTTTTTATGAACCCCTTCATTGGCTTGCTCGCTTGAGTGCGGAGCAGGCAACTTGCCCAGTGTCATTTTCTTGGGGATTTAGGGCAGCTTTGTACAACAAAAATGCCACAGCAGCCAATGGCTCAATACCTGTTCACTTGTTATCTAATCTTCAAAACTATGGTTTGCACATCTTGTCAGCAAATCGTAGGAAACATCTGCGTCAGTGTCAAAAGAAAGTAAATATTTTCCAGTTAACTTGTCCAAATTTACTGCAAGAGCAAGGATATGAAGTTGTTCTTTCAGCCGCAAAACGAACAGAATATTTGCAAGCACCGTCAAAAACAGAATATCTTACCAGATTGACAAACTACATAGATACTAAGCGCCGATTAATACTGGTAGGTCTGATTGGTGATAAATTGGGAGGCTATATTTCCGGATATGCTGTCAGTGGAACTGCTTATTTCGAGCATCTTTATATCTCAACGGAGGCAATAACAACAAATATTAACTTAGGGTTAATATTTGAGTTTGTACAAGCCTGCCAACGTTCTGACACAATCCATGAACTTGTCAATGGTTTGCACTCACCTGAAGATGAAAAGCTTTGTATTTTTAAGGATGGAATAGGCTTTTCAGTCGAGCATATTCCAGCTAGAGTGCAAATAAATCCTATCATCGCCCAAGTAATTCGCTGGCGATATCCACACAAATATTATCGCTTAACAGGACGGAAAGAACGGAAGTAAACATAGAAATTTTTGCTCCTCACCATGAATATTAAAGTCATTGATATCACTAATCCTTTGTGGTTACAAACTCTGGCACAGCTCCGTTATGACATTTATCATTTGCCTGAGTATGTGTATTTAGAGTCGAAAAGAACCAAATCGATTCCTGAGGCTATTGTGATAGTCGATGAGGAAAAAATCTTTTTTCTACCTTACTTACTACGTCGATGTGATGATTTATTTGAAGATGAGCTTACAACAGAAGTTTTTGATATTGTCTCGCCCTATGGTTATCCTGGATTTTTATTAAATGAAGCAGCATCTAATACTCCAGAGTTTTTAAACTTGGCAATAGGCAAACTTACAGAAGTATTGCGGGATAAACAAGTTTGTTCAGGATTTATCAGACTTCATCCCATACTTAACCAAAATCTGAAGCAAATAAACAATGAGATTTTGAAAGAAAGTGGTACGACAGTTGCTATTGATTTGACACTAAATGCTCAGGATATTTGGCATCAAACAAGACCAGCGCACCGCAATAAAATCAACAAATGCAAGCGTTCTGGTTTTAGAGCTAAAATGATGCCTCTTCATAAATACATCAATGAATTCAATCTAATTTATGAAGAAACAATGAATCGAGTAGAAGCTAAAGACTTCTATTATTTTGGGAAAAAATACTTTGAAGATATCGCTGATTTTTTCGGAGATAGACTTCATCTTTGTATTGTGGAATTTCATAAACAAATAGCTTGTGCAGGTTTATTTGCTGAATGCTGTGGAATAGTGCAGTATCATCTCGGCTGTACACAAACAAGGTTTTTGAAAGATGCTCCTAGTAAGCTAATGTTTGACTATGTTAGATTCTGGGCAAAGGAACGTGGTAACCAAGTTTTTCATCTGGGTGGTGGAGTAGGAAGTTCTCAAGATAGTTTGTACCATTTCAAAGCAGGTTTTTCTAAACAAAGCCATATCTTCTCGACACTACGGCTAATTACAGACGAAGAAAAATATCGCCATCTAGTTGACTTGCGGGCAAAAACTTTAAACATTCAGACGGAAGAATTACTTAAATCAGATTTTTTCCCTGCCTATCGTTCTTAAGAAGAAGAGATAAGATGAAAAAAACAATTCTGCTTTCAACTCCTCACATAGGCGATCGCGAACTAGAATTTGTCAAAGAGGCCTTTGATACTAACTGGATTGCACCTGTTGGCCCACATATAGATGCCTTTGAAAAGGAATTTTGTCAAGTTACAGGTGCTGGCTATGCTGCGGCATTGGCTTCTGGCACAGCAGCTTTGCACTTAGCTCTGCAATTAGTCGGTGTAGAACGTGGGGATGAAGTTTTTTGCTCAACCTTGACTTTTGCTGCTAGTGCCAACCCAATTGTTTATCTAGGAGCAAAACCTGTATTTATTGATAGCGATCGCACTTCTTGGAACATGAATCCTAACTTGCTGTGTGAAGCACTACAGAAGCGCGCCCGGATTGGCAAGTTACCCAAAGCAGTTGTAGTTGTACATTTGTACGGTCAAAGTGCAGATATTGATCCGATTCTCAATGCTTGCAATCAATATAATATTCCTCTGATTGAAGATGCGGCAGAGGCATTAGGTGCCACTTATAAAGGACGCTCTCCCGGCACTTTTGGACGTATTGGTATCTACTCTTTCAACGGCAATAAAATCATCACTACTTCCGGTGGGGGGATGCTGGTTTCCCCTGAGGAGCAGTTAGTGACAAAAGCTCGTTTCTTGGCAACTCAAGCACGCGATCCTGCTCCCCATTACCAACATTCGGAAGTTGGCTACAACTACCGCCTCAGTAACGTTTCAGCAGGTATTGGGCGAGGGCAGTTGCGTGTTTTAAAACAACGGGTTGCCTCTAGACAACGCAACTTTAGAATTTACGCTTCTTGCTTGGGAAATTTACCAGGAATAGAACTTATGCCGGAAGCAAATTATGGATGTGCTACTCGTTGGCTAACCTGCTTGACGATAGACCCTAAAGCTTTTGGTGCAGATAGAGAACAAGTGCGCCTTGCCCTGCAAACAGGGCAAATAGAATCACGCCCAGTTTGGAAGCCTTTGCATCTCCAGCCTGTGTTTGCTGAATGTGAATGTATTGGTGGTGCAGTGGCAGAAGATTTATTTACACATGGTCTTTGCTTACCTTCTGGTTCTAATCTCACAGATGATGATTTGCAGCGAGTGATTGATAGCATCATTGCTGTTCACTATGTTTCTAAGAAAACAGAACCATTATTAATTTTCTAAGTATTAAAACCTCATAATTCAATATTAATTCAGTCTATTAAAAGGAGCAAATAGATGATAGAAACTCAAGAAAAATCTTCGCCGTTAGTGAAATATTATCAAATTTTAAAACAGCGTTGGGTTCCTGCTTTAAATATATTTTTACCTACTTTCCTGATTGCTGCTATCGCTTTAACTATTTTCAAAAAGCCTACTTATTTAGCAGAAGGAAAGTTACGGTTCCAAAGAACAAATACTACGTCGGTTCTCACAGGAGTAGGAAGAGAAATAAGTACATTAGAGACAGTCGGACGTGATACTCAAACTAATCCTCTCAAAACAGAAGCGGAAGTCATAACTTCTCTACCTGTAATCCAAAAAACTATTAGAGAACTTGACTTACAAGATAACAAAGGAGATATCTTAAAACCCAAAGATTTTTTGAAACGGCTGACTGTAAAAGATGTCAAAGGAGCCGATGTTATCCAAATTACCTATCAGGATAAACATCCAGAGATAGCTACACAGGTTGTTAATAATTTGATGGATAACTATTTAGAGCAAAATGTATCTTCATTAAGAGCCGAAGCATCAGCAGCCCGCAAGTTTATTGAAAAACAACTACCAAATGCAGAATTTGTTGTTCGCAATGCCGAAGCAGAATTAGCGAAGTTTAAAGAAAAGTACAAAGTTGTTTCTCTAGAAGAAGAAGCAACCAGAGCAGTAGGAGTGATTGCAGAATTACAACAGGAAATTAACACAGTTCAATCTGAATTTGCCAATGTTGAAGCACAATCTCAACAAGTGCGCAAACAATTAGAAATGGACTCTCAACAGGCACTAGCGACGACTTCCTTGAGTCAAACACCAGGGGTACAAGATGTACTCAGAGAAATTCAATTGTTAGAGACGCAACTCGCATCTAGGCGCACAGTTTTGCAAGACACCCATCCATTTATTATAGATTTAGAAGAAAAAATCCAGTCTTTAAATGGACTAATGCAAAAACGAATTCAACAAGTGGGAGGAGGTAATCAACCACAACCAAATACAAACTTGCAACTTGGAGAAATGAAACAACGACTATCTGAAAGACTGGCAGAATTAGAAGCAAATCGTCTGGGATTAGCAAATCAAGCAACTACTTTATCTAATTTACTAACTGGTTACAGGCAAAGACTGAATAATCTGCCAAGATTGGAACAAATACAACGGCAGTTAGAACGTAAAGTAGAAGCAGCGCAAACTACCTACTCACTGTTGCTACAAAAATTACAAGAAAGTCGGATTGCTGAAAATCAAAATGTGGGTAATGCCAGCATTATCACCAAAGCTGAAGTTCCAGAAGAACCGATGTCTTCTCCGATAGTGTTGTACCTGGGTGCAGGTGTATTGGCTAGTATGGCTGCTGTGGCTGCTGTGTATATCTTAGAAGCCAGGGATAAATCGATTCGGACTGTTCAACAAGCACAGGAATTGTTTGGATTTACTTTGTTGGGGGTGATTCCTTCATTTAATAAGTCGAAAAAACCTCTGCGTAATAAGAAAGAACCGGAGGTTTACAACCAAAGGCTTGTAGTTCGCAATGCCCCTCGATCGCCTATTAGTGAAGCTTTCCGAATGCTGCGGGCTAATCTCAAGTTTATAAGTGCTGATAAAGAACTAAAAGTTATCGTTGTGACGAGTTCTGTGCCTACAGAAGGTAAGTCAACGGTAGCTGCCAATTTAGCGATCGCAATGGCGCAGATGGAGCGTAAAGTTTTGCTGATAGATGGAGATTTACACCGCCCGGTTCAGCATCATATTTGGGAATTACCAAATCATGAAGGATTGAGCAATGTCATTGTTAAAGAAGCACAATTGACAACGGCTGTCAAACCCGTGATGGAAAATTTGGATGTTCTTAGTGCTGGGGTGGTACCTCCCTCTCCTGCCTCCCTCCTCGATTCCAAAAAAATGGCTGCATTGATAGAAAACTTTACTAGCAACTATGATTTTGTGATTATTGATGCTCCTTCTTTAACAGTTGCTGCTGACGCTGCTACTTTAGGACATATGGCTGATGGTGTTTTATTTGTAGCTCGTCCTGGGGTTGTTGATTATGCTAGCGGTTTATTTGCGAAGGAGTTTTTAAACAAATCGGGTCAAAATGTTTTAGGACTAGTAGTAAATGGAGTTCATGCTTACAATGAACCCTACAGCCGCTTATATCTTGCTAATGAATTCTACTCTCAAGCTCAAGATAGCGAGGTTCCTAAAGCAGTAAGAGTTGGCAATCTCAGTCTTTGGTGAGACATAGTTAGTTTATCTTGTCTCAAATTTAATAATATTCGTGTCAACGATTCCAAGACATTTTTTCAAAAAAATGAACTACCATACCACTTTGAAAAAAGGTAAACGGTAAATGGTAGAAGAGATTGCATGAGTGAAAAATAATGGTATGTGTTACCCAAGTTCAAATAAATGAGAGTGCAGAGACATTAGAGGTGCTGTTGCGCCAACAGAAAAATCTGCGACTCAAAGAACGCATTCAAGCACTTTACCTGATCAAAACAGAGGGTATGAGTGTGAAGGCAATAGCAAAGATACTCGGCAGAGACAGATCCACAATCCAAAGGTGGTTGGCAGACTACCAAGAGGGAGGAATTACCTTAGTAATAAAGTCTCAAAATAGTCTATTGAAAGTAGGGAAAATATTGAATTGTACAGTTGAAAACTCTAATAAACAAATTAAACAGTCAGAGGGAAAAATTCAAAGGTATAACCAATTACAACAATGGTTTGATAGCATTTTCGGAGTGCAAGCGCAAGATGTAACCGTTTACAAATTGCAAGTAAAACTGAAAATGACATATCTTCATAACCGTAAACAAAAAAGGCGAAAACTAAAAGGTTTTAAAAAAACTTTTTGTGATCGCGATCGCCTGATTTTTCCAGTTGATAATAACTTATGTACTGAAAATAAGCAGTTACAAAATTCTCTGGATGTTAATTTGATGGAAAGACTTTGGGGGTATCTCAAATAAGGAATAGGGAACAGGTATTTTCATGCTTGGTGGTGAATTTGAGCCATCATTTTAAATAAATTAGCAAGTTCAATCCTGGAATGGTGCGGGAAAGAGTCCATAAAGCTAGGGTAATGTAAAGTATACCTAAACTCCACTGGAACCAAGCCAATGTAGTGATGATGCCTGGAAGATGCTGATCTCGCAGGCGAACGTCATTAAATCCGGTTTTCAGTAAGTTGTTGAGGCTAAAGTCATAGTAGTTTAGCCAATTCCAACGACGATTCCACAACAGTGGCAGATAGCGATCGCGAAATATTTCAAACCGGGGTATGACTGGCAAGCGTCCAATTAGCAATCTTAATTGGCGCATACTACCGTCTTCTGTGAAATAGGAAACATCCATTAAGTCATGATAGCGCCCTTGTTGATATAGGCGGAGCAACAAAATTGCTGGCACGGGAACAATAATCGCTGTCAAACAACCCAGTGTGAGCCAAGGTTGTTCGGCAGTGCGAAAAATGGCAAAGATACCAAACACTGTTAACAGGCTAAAACTAGTTAGCATTGCTATAGTTTCGGAGACTGTAGGTAAAACTGGTACAGGATGTAGGCGACGACAACGATCAACTAGCCAAAATAGGATGCCGAAATAGGCGATCGCAATCAAGCCGACACCAAATACCAAGTAAAAATCCGTTCCGTAGCCAGAAAGCAGCAGCAGTAAACTCAATGTTAGCCAATGCCAAGCTTGTAACAACCACTTACCAAAAGAGAGAGGTTCACCAACAACAATCCGGGAACTTAGTTGCGTATATGTTTCTAGATCAAAATCTGTAAGAGTGAGTAGCTCGCTTTGTTTGCGAAACGGTTGTATCACTCTACGGCGGGCGATCGCTTCTGCTTGGGTTGGTGAAAAACCAAGATTAATCAAACGTTTTTTGGAAGCACTATTAATATTTGCACCAGCCAAAAGGTAGTTTAACTGTGCCAATCGCAATCGCTGTTTTGTATACTCCAGTTGATTGGCATCAGCAATTTGCTGTAACTGGCGAAAATTTTGCCCCAAATTCCGCAAGACATTTTGATTGCCTTGTAAAGTTGATACTACTAGCTTTTCACCAATTTGACCAGGATTGCCTAATATTTTGGCTTGATTAGAGTTAAAAGCGATTCCAGAGACATTTAAAAAAGCTTCTTGAGCAAATTCGGCATCGCTAAAATCTGCTTGATTGAGAATGCTAGCACCTCGCAGATTTACAGATTGATTAAACTGGGCTTCCCGGAAAGTCACAGCTTGCTCAAAAGCAGCTTCTGTTAAAAACAAGAACTGATTGAAATTAGCTTTGGTAAACTGGGCTGAATTGACAAAGCGCACACCAGAAAAATCTGCATTTCCTTGCCACTGGGCGCGATTAAACTTTGCTAACTGTTTAAAAGTTGCTTGGTTAAAATTGGCAGTGTCTGCAAAGATACTATTTTGAAAATAAACATTTTCCTGAAACTGGCTTTGTTTAAAATTACTTTTATCAAAAAAGATACTACTCTGCCACTGACTCTCGCGCCGAAAAGTGGCATTTACAAAGCTCACACCACGACTAAATCGCGTTTCTATCCAATTCGCTTCTTGGCTGAAAATAGTACCTGTAGCATTTACAGGTTGAAGAAAAAACGTATTGGCAAACTGCACAGCCCCAGTAAAATGCGTTTGCTCTAACACTACCGAGCCACGGAAAACACTGATTTCACTAGATGCAGCTGGGGGAGTTGCCAAAAGCGATCGGCAATCTTTAGAGGTGGGAAACGCCAAGGTAAAAGACTGCAAACAAACCACACGCAAACGTTCAAGTTGTTCTTGCTCTGCGGCAGTAAAAATAGGAGCGATCGCTTGGGCATAAAGCGGAGTTCTCAACCCCAAATCACTACCAATAAAATCTCCTTGAATCAGAGAAAAACTCAAGTCTAAACCCAAAGGCTTAGAACCAGCCTTTTGCAGTTCTTTACGCAGCATTTGGTAAAAAGCGTCACGAAAGACAGAATTTTCTGGGCGTAAATCTATCACCATCTGCCGCAAATCTACAGTCAAATTGCCTTCGCGGATTGTGGGCGTGCGTACTCGTTCTTGTAATAATTCTAAAGTTAAGGGCGTGCGTTCTGGTTGTGCAGGTGCGCTCCAAACAGGTAGGGGAAGAAAGATAAGGCTACAGAAAATAATTATCGAAACGCAGAGGCACGCAGAGGTTAAACGCAGAGTTCTGCCTTTGCGTTCCTCCGCGCTTTCCTTTGCGTTCCTTTGCGTTTGAAAAAAAAATCTATTCAATCACTCCTCGCCAATCAGCAAAACAATTTTACCCGTCATCGAACCACTTTCAAGTAATTCATGAGCTTTGGCTGCTTCTTGTAGTGGTAAGCTGTGGCTAACTTGAATTTTTAACTTGCCTGCATCAATATATTTCGCACACTCTGCTAGAATCTCGGCTTGGTGCTGTTGTGCTTCCACCATTTCTTGCAACATCGGTGTGAGCATTAATTCCAAACCAATGCGGAGATTGCGCAATCTGGCAGCTTTCCAAACTGTATTGGCATCTGGTTCTAAAATCGTCACAATATCGCCATACACCCGCACTGCTGGGAAGGTTTTGTGAAAAGTTTCTCCGCCGACGGTATCAAAAGCTAAATCTACACCTTCACCATCACTCCAATTTAAAGCAGCTTGAACAAAATCTGTTTGTTTGTACAAAATGGGGTAGTCAGCACCGAGTTGTTTGACAAAATTTGCTTTGTCTTGGGAACTTACTGTGGTGCAGACATGAGCACCTTTAAGTTTAGCAAGCTGAATTGCCACATGACCGACACCGCCAGCACCAGCATGAATTAATACTCGCTCGCCTGGTTCGAGTCTTCCCCGCTCGTATAAAGCTTCCCAAGCAGTGATTAATACTAAAGGTGCGGCTGCCGCTTCCGCAAAAGATATAGATGCGGGTTTGCGGGCAACAAATCGCTCATCGACGGTTGTAAATTCAGCATAATTACCTTGGTGTGCGCCCAAGCCACCATTACAAAAATAAACTTCATCACCGACGCGAAACTTTTGCACGCCAGCACCTACTGCCTCAACTACACCCGCACCATCACACCCTAAAATGGCAGGGATGCGATCGGGGTAGAAAGTGCCGCGCTTGCGAAGTTTGGTGTCAATGGGGTTAACCCCTGCTGCTTTTAAACGTACCAAAAGTTCAGTTTCGCCAACAGGAACACCGGGATTTGTCACTTCCTGCACTTGTAGAACTTCCGGATTGCCAGCTGCTGTCATTAATACTGCTTTCATGACTTGTTCCTCTGCGTGCTTGCATTTGTCAATTTACCGCAAAGGAAGAGAGCGATCGCTTTTTTAAATTTGAATCGCAAAGATACGAAAGATAAATCCAACTATAATAAATGTACATATTAATGTACACTTACTGATATGCCAAAGTACTTAACTATTACAGAAGCTAGGCAACATCTGCTGAATTTGCCGGATGAGTTAAAGGATGAGCCAGTAATCATTACCAAGCACGGTAAGCCAGTGATGGCAGCACTGAGCTTTGAGCAATATGAATCTCTATTGGAAACTTTGTCTATACTTGGCGATCGCTCTTTTAAAGTTACGGTTGGAGCCAAGGGAACGTGGAACAGCACAGAGAATTTGTAATGAATTTTGTTCAGGTACTTAACCCCAGAAAAAATCACTGGGGGATTTCTCTGCGATCATACTTTTGGTGGTGCGGTTAATTGAGGTGATAGATCAATCGCCGCTACGCGATCGCACCTCAACATGAATACAATCAACGAGGAAGAATATCATCTAGGCGAAGATGAAGACGCGGCAAAAGTGGTGAGTTAATTAATTGATTTAATCGATATTGTTGTTGAATATACATATCTTCAACTAGTTGACAGACAGTGAAGGTAGGTTGTTTCGGTTTACCAATAAATGCGACTCCACCCAATCCTTTATAGTCTACAATCCAATATTCAGGAATGCCAAAAAGCGCATATTCTTCAACTTTGCGAGCATAATCAGTTTCCCAATTAGTACTAACAACTTCAACCACCAGTTTAATTGAGCGTCCCAACGTAATTACGGGTTCTCGCTCCCAAAGGGGTTCACGGTCGAGAACGGTTTCATCAAGAACCACAACATCAGGACGACGAACTGTGGCTGCATCCGCGAAGGGGTAAATTAAACAAGTACGAGGAATAAACCAAGGGAGTTTTTCTGCAACAAGGTATATACCAATTTGGGTTGCAAGTTTGCCACTCACCGTTTCGTGAGGGCCAGTTGGTTCCATGTCGATTAGTTCTCCGTCTGCCAGCTCATAGCGGGGATTATCTCGGTATTGAGAGAGAAAATCTTCTTTGGTGAAGGTTTTTTGGGAGATATATGTCATTAAGCTAATCTCCTAAAATTATATGTTCTCATCTTAAAGTCTCTAACCGATAGGAAAGCACCAGTTCCACAAAATGCGTTTCGTAAATGTGATGTCTGCCAAGAAACTTTTAAGACACTTTATCTGTCTGCTTCTCCAAATTCTCCGAAATTTCCCTTATGTCTGAACCAGCCCAAGGTATCCCAGAAATACCTGACATTACGCATCCTACTGAACTCCTCCAATTTGGAACTCACGCTCTTAAAGCTTCCCTGTTACTAGTATTTTTAGTTATTGCTTTGGGAGTAGCGATCGCTCTCATCAACTTTTCTCTGCGTCGCAATCAACCAGAAGAAGCGATTTTCATAGACGAATGGGCAATTCGTTACTCTCAACTACTACGAGGATTGCAACATTTATTTTTGTTATTAGTTTTGCTGGTGGCTGGATTTTTTCTTTGTTCTACTTTGAGCAATCGATATCATCATTGGGAACAAGCGAGGGTAGCCCAGGTAGCAGAAAGTGTCGCTGGTGACAGGCTAGAACAAGTTGCGCCGCAAGTACGCTATGTAGTTAAAGTACCATACACCTACACGACTCAAGTTAATAACAAGCTAGTCAAGGTAAATGAGACGCGAGAAGAAAACCGCTACTTAACGCTGGCTGGTTCGCAAATTCAGGTAAAAATCGAGCAAACTCCAGATGTTCAAAATCGCCGCGCTGTATATCGCGTAGATTATGCTGCTGACTATAAAGTAATTAATCAGCTTCAGGATATTAATAGTTTTTTCTTTGAAGCTCCACCGCCCAACGGCTACTCTTTGCTTGCTGGCTATCAAATTGAGCAGTCTGGTAAAAAGTTGCAACAAATTAATCCGGGTGACTACGGCTTTCCCTTCCGCTTGCAACCAGGGGAAGAAACGAACTTTCGACTCACCTATAAAGCTCAAGGAGGATCGCGCTGGGTATATAGTGCTGAAGGGCAGTTGCTCAAAAACTTTCGTCTAGTGGCAACAGCCAATTTTCCAGGAGCAGATTTTGCCAGTGGCATTGTACCAAATGAAATTGCAGGCGAGGGACAAAGCACCAGATTTACTTGGACATTTGATGACAATGTTGCAGTTAAAAATCCTTTTGGCGTATTTACAAATACTAACCCCATCCGTCACACAGGCATTCTTCCCCGGCTATTACTGTTAGCGCCAGCATTATTTCTGTGGTGGATGCTGTTGTTGTACTTGTCACTGCCGATGAATTTGAAAAATGTAGCTGTTGCTGGTGGCATATTATTTGCTTGTTTGCTGGCTTTAACTTATATGAGCCGCGTCATGAATCCGCAGTTAGCTTGGACTTTGATTTCACTGATCTTGCTAACATTAACGTGGGGTTTGGGATCAAGCCGTCATGCTTCCCTCGCAGCCGTTATTTGTACTATTGCTGGGGCAGTGCTGCCTGTGTTTGGATTATTAGTACCGTATAGTGGGCTTACCTTGAGTCTAGCAGGATTACTTTCAGCTATTTGGCTAGCGGTTCGTCACTGGTATGGTTGGCATAAGCTACAGCCACAGGATAGGTAAGATTAATAAAATTACCAAATAACTGGAACTAAAGCTGATGCAGTTATATTGCGATCGCACGTTAATAACTGCACTATTTCACCTTTGCTTGCTAAAACTATTGCAGTCGCAGTAATTTGCCTATCATGCATTTCATTAATAGCGGATAAGCTCATAGTTGTTTCAATTACATCTTTATCAAGTGGATAAATTAACACGCGGGGATCAGCTTCAACTGCTGAAAATAAATCTTTCGCAGAAGGAATAGATGTTCTTCCTCTTGCAACAATCCAAACAGCCTCAGCTAATGTAATTGCAGGGATAACTAATTGAGAATCGGGGTTAGAAAGAATAGCGTTGGCATTTGCACCTAATCGTGAATTCCCTTCAAGAAACCAGATTAGTGCATGAGTATCGATGACATACTTCATAATTGCCTATGACCAGTCTAGTTCATCCTCGATATCCCCATGAAATTCAGCAATTTGAAAGTCCTCTTCCGTTGATTGTTTTTCTCCAAAAAACATACCAAACTGCATTATTTGCTTTTTTGGTTTATTGTTTTTTGATTCTAAAAAAGTTACAATCACACGGCTTTCTGATATGTCTGATGGTAATTCAGAAAGTTCTATCTTACCGTGCTTGTAAACTCCTTCTATGGATTGAAACATAATTTATACTGAATTCATTAGACAGTAGCTACACTCACAAATAGTTACAGCAGTAGTCTTATAACTTAAGCATTAGAGAGTTTTGCTGCCATGAAAGGCGATCGCTACCTTAGCCATTAGCAGTCAATGTCTTAAACCGCTCATCTTTGAGAATTCTTTCAAAATCAGAGTCGGTTTTTACCATCTCTAGACATTCAGGATTAAGGTTAATAGCTTCTTTTAAATTCTCCAGCGTCAAGTCTACATTTTCTTGCAAGGCATAGCAGCAAGCTTTATTGTAATGAGCGCCAAAGGAATCAGGAGAAAGTTCTATAGCTTTATTAAAGCTGACAAGTGCCTCCTCGTATTGCCCCAAAAAGTACAGCGCATTACCTCTGTTGTTCCAAGCTTGTTCATTGTCGGGTTTAATTGCCAACACTTTGTTGTAGGATATAACTGCTTCCTGATAACGCCCCAAGAAGTACAAGGCATTACCACAGTTGTACCAGCCTTGCTCATCTAAGTCGAGTTTGATTTCTAAGACTTTATCGTAGGATGTAACTGCCTCTTCGTAGGAACCCAGAAAATACAGAGCATTACCACGGCAATACCAGGCTTGCTCTAAATTAGGCTTAATTGAGAGCGCTTTGTCACAGGAGGCGATCGCTTCTTTATAAAATCCCAAGCCAAACAGTGCATTACCCCGATTATTCCAAGCTTGCTCCAAGTCGGGCTTGATAATTAATGCTTTATCGTAGGAGGCAACTGCTTCCTCATAGCGCCCCAAAAAGTACAACGCATTACCCCGGTTATAATAGGCTTGCTCATAGTTAGGCTTAATCGAGAGTGCTTGATTGCAGCAAGCTACTGCTTCTTCGTAACGCCCTAAATCTACTAATGCGACACTGCGGCTATACCAGACTTGGTAATCTTCAGGTTTGATTTCTAAGACTTTGTGATAAGAGATAGCTGCTTCCTCATAGCGCCCTAAGAAGTACAGTGCATTGCCTCGATTGTTCCAAGCTCGCTCCAAGTTGGGCTTGATGGAGAGTGCTTTGTCATAGGAGGCGATCGCCTGCTGATAATCCTTTAATTCCTCGAAGGCTACACCTCGGCTGTACCAAGCTTGATCAGACTCAGGTTTAAGTGAGAGTGCTTTGTCGTAGGAAGCAACTGCTTCCTCGCAACGCCCCAGGTTCCTGAGTGCTAAACCCCGCCCATACCAAGCTTGATCAGACTTAGGTTTGAATGAGAGTGCTTTGTCGTAGGAAACAACTGCTTGCTCATAACGCCCTAAAAAGTACAGCGCATTCCCTCGATTATGCCAAGCATAATAATCATTCGGCTTGATTGCCAAAACTTTATCGTAACAGGCAAATGCTTCTTCGTAGTAGCCCAAATTATGCAAAGCTGCACCCGCGTAAAACCATATATCAGAGATTTCGGGGATGAAGGAAATCAGTTTGTTGAAGCAGATCAAGGCCTCTTTCGGATAATTTAAAATTGACAGACGCCAGCCAAAATTAAAGAGCGAGCTCAACATTTTTTGGGGATATTTGTCTGCCAGTTGCCAAACTAACCGAGATAAAGGACGTATATATTCTTTTGCTTCTACCTTGGAGCCCTTGGCTTCAATTTGTTCCTTGCGGGGGCTGAGGATGTGTTGAGTTTCAATCAGATAATTTAGAGCCTGATGAATTTGTCGGCGCTGCCATGATTGCTGCAAGAAATTTCCCCGCACCATCAGTATAGAAGTTCGTTCTACAATGCATCGCTCCAGCGAAATATCAAATTGGCGTAATAAATCTATGGCATCGTAAATATATTGGCTCGCGGGGTATTTTTTGATTGCATTTGTATAGCGCTTTTCCCAGATACTTTGGCAAGATTCAATATAATTATCAGAAGTTAAAGGTAAGCCCTGATTTCTCAATAAACGCAGATTCTCAACTACATTTGTGAAAGTACCGTCATTTTTCTGGGCGATCGCCGGATAATCTTCCTCATTAACTTTTATTTGAGTTTGACAGACAATATCACTCAACAACTGAACAATTGCTGCATTTTCCGGCTCTGGTAATTCATAAACTCCAAACCGTTGCCAACACTGCTCTAGGAATTGATCCCACTTACCTAATTCACTTGGAATTTCGGATTCTTTCTCATTGTCGGCAGTGGCAATCACTCGTATATTTGCTTGCCCGCACAACTGTTCGTAAGCCTCTAAAACTCGCAAGAGTCGCTCCTGTATTGGCACGATCGCCGGAGCTAACTCAAATTCCGCTTCTGTTGGGCTATCCATTCTTTGCTCAAGATTATCAACAAAAAACAGTAACTTGCGATTAGCCCCTATTTTTTCAAGTTCTTCTTGGGTTGGCTCATCTATCCATTTGGCTGATGTGAGCCATAAAATTGTCCAACCTTCTCGATTGTAAAGCTGTGCTAATTCAGCCGCTTCTCTTGTTTTTCCTAATCCTGTTCGCCCGACAATCAAAAGCCAGCGAAATTCTTCTAAATTCTTTTCTAATTCTCGTCGAATATTGCGATCAGCTAGTCGCATTTGATAAGGAATGCGAAAATCTGCGACGGGATCGTTGCAATCTGTATTAAAAATTACAGACAGAACATTTCCATTTGGTTTAACGATCTCAAAGGGAAAAGTAGAAGGAGGAGTTTGTCTAATCCGCCTTTGTTGCATGTATCACCACACAAGTCTTACTACGGCAGTAATTTAAGGTATAAGTACCAAAGAGAGAACATTAACTAATCTCTCATAGTTTTGATTCAATTCTCAATCAGCTACTCGATGACTTGAAGATTTAAGCCAAACAAAGTTTAATTGAGTTTTACATTCTTTTTTAACTTTTGAGGAGTTACTAGAATAGTATCTCACAACTAAAAGAACAAAGAGTTAACGTTATGTAAATATAACTGCTTGTGAAATTTCCCTTGCTTTGTGCTTTAGTCTTAGGGGAAGCAAAAAAGCTGCTTTTGAGTTGCTGTTTGTAAACTGCTTGAGAGCGATCGCTCCTCGTCGCATCTATAGCTAGATAGGTGCGTTCATTCTACAAACCGTTCCCAAATACAAGAATAATTCTTTAGCGATGGCTTGGATTGCTCTATTTTTAAGTTCATTTTCTTAACAACTAAGCACTTTTATGTCATCCACTGACACTCAATTAAATGTGAGTATTTCACCAGAGGTTCAGCAAACGGGTTTTGTCAAAGATTTCAGCCTGATTACCTAACTAACTTAATTGTATAGGATAAGTACATTGCATTTTTACAAAAGTTTGTCATCCGTCAAACCAACGATATATTTTTGAAGTTTTTGCTCCCCAAACGTTAGTACTACGTTGAAACTAAGGATGTGAGAATTTTTTTTTTAAGTTTAAATGTTAAATATTGGCAAAGGATGGTTGAAAAACCATAAGGCTCGCTATTTATTGAGGTAATATCCTTTGAGGAGTGAACGTGAATACTATTGTTTTTCATAAAACAGCTTTTGGTGTGCTGAGTTTAACCGCAGTGGCAGTTTTAGGTGGTGGAATGCCTGCGGTTGCTGAAAATTTAGATACCATTGGCACTCAGCAGTTAACCCAAGTTTCGGAAACTGAAGTACAGGCAAACACTCAAGCGGTATCCAATTCTGCACACGAAACAGTCAGTTCCATAGTCATACCTACTCCTGGCACTGTGGAAACTTCATCGGCTGCCCTTGCTCCCCAGAATTCACAATCAACTTCCCAAACAGCTGCTCCCAATGTGGCTCAAGCAGATATTGGTATAGGTACAACAACTCGCGGAGGTTCTAGCTATATTGGCGTAGCAGCAAATATTGGTTTAAGTGGTGGTGATTCAGCTTTAGGCGATGGTAATTTTATGATTATCAGTAAAATTGGATTTACCAGAGCCTTTTCTGTACGACCATCAGCAGTACTTGGAGATAACACAGTATTCTTAATACCTGTCAGCTATGACTTTTCTTTTCAACAGCTAGGAGATCCACTTAGTGAAGCATTACCAATTGCTCCCTACGTTGGTGCTGGCGCTGCAATTAAAACTGGCGGTGACTCTCAAGTTTCTCTACTTTTATCTGGTGGTGTAGATGTACCACTAAATTCCCAATTTACGGCAAATGCGGCTGTAAACGCAGCATTTTTTGATGAAACTGACATCGGTCTGTCGATAGGTGTTGGTTATAATTTTGGAGGTTTTGGCATTTAATAGGGACTAGAAGCTAGGGGCTAGGAGACACGGGACAAGAAGACAAGGAGAACGTAAATAAAAGTTTCTCCGCGTCTCCCTTTCTCCGCGTCACCGCGTCTGGTGCTCTTCCTAATTCCTACTTAGGAGTTACCTGATCAATTGTCTTAATTTTGCCATCGTCACCTATTGTCCAAACATCATAAACACCTACGACATCACCGTTTTCATCAATATCCACATTACCGCTAGCTCCTTGATAGTTAATATCTTTACCTTCTCTCAGCAATTTCAAGCCTTCGCAAACATCGCTCACTTCTACGCCAGGAGCATTGGCAACATCACGGAGTTTGCTGGCAATTCCCACACCCGTGTTTTCCTTCGCTGCTTGAGCTGATAAAACTAATAAGGCTGCCGCATCCCATCCATGGGGAGTATATGGTGCTGGTGGCGCTGCTCTTTTTGATTGCCAAAGTTTGTTAAAAGCTTCTAACCCTTTACCATTGGAACCAGGTACTGTACCTATCGATCCAGTAGTAATATATTTACCATCAGATGTTTTACCGACTCTAGTCGGGAACGTGTCTGACTTCACACCATCAGTGAGCATCATCTGCACTCCTTGAGTCAGCCCTTGTTGGTAGGCTGATTTAAGAAACAGACTGCCTGTTTCTTCGTAAAAAACGCCTAGCACTGCATCTGGCTTACCTGCAAATGCTGCTTGGGCTTCAGTATCAAAAGTAGTAGCTTTGGGATCGTAGCGAACAGGTCTATTTTTATTTACTACAGTTCCTCCTAATTTTTCAAATGCCTGCACAAATGCTTTTTCAAAGCCCACACCGTAGTCGTTATTAATCACAACTGTGGCAACTTGTTTAAAACCTCTTTTATTGGCAAGTTGAGCTAAAGCTTGTGCTTGATAGGTATCTGGAGGAGCAGTACGCGCCCAGTAGCTGACGTTGTCTTTTTTAAAGCCTCCTTTTGTTGCTTTTTCGGTAAATACGGGGCTAGTACTACCAGGAGAAATCAGCATAACTTTATTGGGTACAGCTATGGAGACAGCAGCAGTAGAGACGCTGCTGGCAAAGGAACCAACTACACCTGCAACTTTATCCAAGGTTGCCAATTTTTGCATACCCGCAGCACCAGCCCTGGGATCAGTTTGATCATCTACTTGTACCAGAGTTATGGGTTGCCCATTTACACCGCCACAAGCGTTGACAGTATTTACAAGTAAAGGAACAGACTGCACCATCTGCTGTCCGATCGCTGCTAAATCACCTGTTGTTGGTAAAAGTGAACCAATTTTTAATCCTTGAGTGCTACCAGCTGCTGTGGTAGTTGAACCTGCTGGAGTCGCACTACCGCCATTGTTAGATGTGGTATTGGAAGTAGTAGTTTCACAAGCTGATACTAAAAAACCTGTGAGTAATGTAGTTAAAGTTAGAGCAAAGGCACCAATATTCTTTTTCATATGCATATATCCTGAATTTATGCCTATTGTTTGATCATCTTAGAGGCAGATTCAAACTTAATGCCTTAAAAGCATATAAATAATAACATCCTCCTTACGGAGTAAAAGAAGGTAAGATATTTGCCAGCAGAGTCGAAATACAACAGAATTTAGAACTCAGCAGTCAAACAGGTCTAAGTCTTATACTTTGAGACTAAGTTTTGTATCCCGTTCATCTGTAAACATCCATAAATAGAGAAAACTTCAGAATATAAATTCACCTCTGTAACACAGAATGGGGCATTAAAAAAGTAATATTTATTTATGTTTTCTTTACTAAATAATTTATGAAAAGCTGTACTTGTTAAACTTCCAGCTCCTCCATACAAAATTTTCTCAAAAAAATAAAGACGCGATGTGTATCGCGTCTTCACTAGACGGAGAGAGAGGGATTCGAACCCTCGGTACGGCCTTACGAACCGTACAACAGATTAGCAATCTGCCGCTTTCGACCACTCAGCCATCTCTCCAGGGTCACGAATAAAAATATTAGCAAATTCTCAGGTGCTAGTCAATAGTTATTAGGCTTTATGAGTCATTGTCATTGGTCACTGGTCATACCAGCTTATTTACTAATGACTATGTACAGACGCGCCATGGCGCGTCTCTAACAAATGACAAATGACAAATGACTACACTCTATAGCGCTTGCGATCGCAACCAAGCTATTGGCAAGCTACGTAATTTTTGCCACTGCGGCACGCAGGCGCGTCGGTCGAAAACATTGTAGTCGTTGCGCTCTATTTTCTCCAAAATTTTACTATAGTGCATTAGAGCTGCCCATACAGGCAATCGGGCATCAGGAGATAAATGACTAATACCCTTTTCTGCCTTGCTGTAGAATTGGCGCGTGCGGTCAATTTGGAAGCGCATTAAAGAACGCCAGCGCTCATCAACCACACCTTTTAACAAATCTTGTTCAGTGTAGTTGAATTGTGCCAAATCCGCTTGGGGAATATAAATTCGCCCTCGTCGAGCGTCCTCACCTACATCTCGGAGAATGTTAGTAAGTTGGCTGGCAATTCCTAAGGCGATCGCTTCCTCGGTAGGTATATAAGCTGGTTGATAGTAATTCCAAGGGGCAGTATTTTGCTGGGTATCTACTCCCATCACAGCCGTTGACATTAATCCTACCGTACCAGCGACGCGATAACAGTAAAGGTATAGCTCTTCAAAATTTTCGTAGCGGCTGCGGTATAAGTCCATGCGCTGTCCTGTGATCATATCCCGAAAAGGCTGGATATCCATCGGAAAGCGCTGGAGGGTATCCACTAAGGCTACATCAAAACTATCTATGGGGTATCCCGCAAAAATGGATTCCAGTTGCTGCTCCCATTTGTCTAAAGTTTCTGGTGTAGTAACAGCAGCTGCTGGGCCATCCACTAGCTCGTCTGTACGACGACACCAAGCATAAATGGCCCAAATAGCAGGACGCTTTGCTTTGGTCATCAACAAAGTGCCAAGATAAAATGTTTTGGCATACTTTGCTGTGATTTTACGGCAAAGTTGATAGGACTCTTCCACAGAGACCGGCAGTTTCATGCGCGGAGGGGAATCAGGCAGTTGCAGCATTCGTTGCAGGCTGAGGGGTTTGCGTTTGCTCTTTTGAATTTGCCGCCGAGTCTGCTTCAGCGTAGACGCCCGCAGGGCTTCTCGCAGAGATCGCTTGTGCTGTCAGCTTACCGGAAAGTACGGCACCTTCCATACTACCGAGATAAGGTTGCATTGTGTAACTACCACTCAGATAGAAGTTGCTAATCGGAGTTTGCTGGGAAGGACGGTACTGTTGGCGACCAGGGGTTGCTTTGTAAACTGAGCGCGGCGTTTTGACTATGTGATATTTCAATAATTTGGCTGGATTGTCTCCACTAAAATGGACAGGGAAGAGTTTCTGCAACTCGGCAAGGGTTGCCTGCAAAATCTCCTCATCGGATTTTGCAATCCAATTTTCTGCCGGAGCCAACACCAATTCCAGCATCGAGCGATCTGGATCGGCGTATCCACGACAGGTATTACTCATATCAGCATAAACGCTGAGTAGAGGTGAACGCGAGAATAGCAACTGGTCTATATCTGTAAGCTTGCGGTCAAACCACAACTGCAAGTTTATCACGGGTACGCCTTCTAACCCTTCTAGCTTTTGGAAGAACTGATTTTGCTGCCAAGGGACTGGTAACATTACCTTCATCACATCTACGGGCATAGCCGAGACATAAACATCAGCAGTCAACACTTCATCTGGTGCGCCATTTAACCCCCGGATCAAAAATCCCTTCACTGTTCCGTCTTCGTTAAGTAAAATTTCTTTCAAAGGCGTGTTTAACCGTACTTCCCCTCCACGTTCTGTAATATAATCTACCAGTGGTTGGCACAATCGCTCTATTGGAGAACCATCCAAAAAAGCCATTTTAGAGCCATGTTTTTCTTGGAGGAAGTGACTTAGAGCTGTCAATAGTACTACAGCCGATATTTCGTCGGGGTTGATAAAGTTAAGTGACTTTGAGGCAGCAATAAAAATATCTTGTTGTACCTCGTCCTTTACACCTTGTAGCTTTAACCATTGTGAAAAAGTGTATTGGTCTGTTGACTCAACATACTTTTGCCCCCGGAGCATAGCTGGAACTAATCCTTTTGCTAGCTGGATTTTTTCACCCCAAGAGAGCATATCGTTGTTTCGCAAAATTGCCACAATGCCATTTAAAGGCGCTGGCAAATTCGGAAAATCAAATCTACTGTAAGTGCCTGGTTTTTCGGGTTGGTTGAAGATCATTGTGTGCTCTTTCCACTGCAAACGGTCTTCAATACCCAGTTCTTTAAGTAGCTGCAACATATTGGGGTAAGCCCCAAAAAAGACGTGCAGCCCAGTTTCATACCAGTCGCCGTCTTTATCCTGCCAAGCTGCTACTAAACCCCCCAGTACGTCCCGACTTTCCAAGACAATGGGTGTATAACCTGCATCTGTGAGATATTTAGCACAGGAAAGTCCTGCTAGTCCTGCTCCGGCGATCGCTACTCGCATTTAACCTTACTGCTCTTCAATATTTCTTAATGGTTTTGCCGTACTCATTATACTTTGCAAACCGTTACATTTGCAGTCGATGATAGGTGATTATAAAAAATGCGGAGGAATGCGGAGGGCTGTTAGCAGCTATACAAAATGAGCAAAAAATTTCATGCATACTGAGTGGGACACAGTTTATACAGTTACTTACTACCTATCTTCGTCTGCTTCCAGCCTGTTTATACAAACTCACCTGTGGCAACCATAACTACCTTTCCTCCCACATTCACCTCTATGGCTGTATCTTTTTTTTCTGCTTCCAGTAGTAGCGAAGAAGGCCTTTTGATTTCATACCCTTGTTCAACTCGTACACTGATTTTTTGTTTGCCAAAGTAAGAGTATTCAACTAAATATCCAGCCAAGCATCCATTTGCACTACCAGTTGCAGGATCTTCTGGTATGCCTAAATAATCACAAAAAACTCGCACATTGAGTTGATTAATAGGATGATAAGTTTCTGGACAAAAAACAAGAATACATTTAGCATCTGTGGTACTTATTATCTCAAAATATTTATCTTGATTGACTTTAGTTCTTTTCAATGATTCCAAAGTTTTGAGAGGAACAATAATAAACGGCACTCCAGTCGAAACTTCTTGAATTGGAAAACGCAAATCTATCTCATCTGGCAGAATATTCAGTACTTCAGCAATCGTTTGTGCATCTAATACCTGGTGAAAAGTTGGCTCTTTTTGCTTCATCCACATACATTCAATAAAAGCATCAATATAATTAACGGTGACAGGTATTTGTCCAACTTTTAAATTTAATAAAATTTTCGGCACAGGATATTTAATAATCTCCCTTTGAAGAATATAGGCTGTACCTAATGTTGGGTGTCCAGCGAAAGGGAGTTCCTGCTCAGGAGTAAATATACGGACGTTATATCCACCAGATATTTGCTGAGGTGAGGTCAAAAACGTTGTCTCTGAATAATTTATTTCTTTGGCGATGAGCTGCATTTGCTCTGAGGTCAAGTTAGCTGCATTAGTAAATACAGCTAACTGATTACCAGTATATTTTGTCTCAGCAAATACATCAACTATGTAAAAATTAAGACTACTCATTTAAAAAATTATCTTGGTCTTTATTAACCAACAGATTTTTGCATCTAGTTCGTAGATAATTTATACCTTTTATAAAAAATTTAGGTTTATAAAGTTATTAGTAATTACTCAATAAATCTAGATGTTTGAGAAAAACTTATTTTTTAGAATGACATTTTAAAATTTATTTTTATGCATCTAGCTTAAGGTATACTATGTTTAATACATAAACTTATTTTTATAAAGTTTTATGAAGTAGATAAGATCATGAATTGATTTTTACCTTATTAAATATATAGATTAATTCAATAAATTTCTGAGATTTGGCTCTAATGAATTAGCAAAAATTTACAAAAATTATAATATTAAATAATTTGTAACACTAAACCAATACATTTAAAGAAGCTGAGAAAAACAAGCTTATTGAGGCTGATAGTAAATTTTGAATTTGCAAGCTGAAGAATTTGTGAGTGTTTAAATTAATTTCCGCTTGCTTTATTTATCTTTCATATAAAAATTGCATAATTTTAGATATTAACTGGGAAAAACCTTATTTTTATCAGTATTAGCTATAAGGAGCGCATAATGGCAGGATCAGAAGCTATTCAAAGCTTTGGACATCACCTGATTGTGGGTATTTCTGGTACTACTTTAAATGATGATGATAAACGTATATTAAACGAATTAAAGCCTGTAGGGGTTGTTTTATATGCTAAAAACTTTCGTTATGGCAGCCATTATGAAGATTGGCTGCTGATTTATCAGAATCTGATTGATCAAATTCGCCAGTACGCCGAACGTGACTCAATGTTTATAACTATTGATCACGAAGGAGGTAATGTTCATCGTCCTTATTTACCGATCACTCGATTTCCCCATGCTTTTTTGTTGGGAGGGCGATCGCGTGAAGTCGCAACAGCAGCAGCAGTTGAACTGAAATCATTGGGAATCAATGTATCTTGGGCGCCAGTGGCAGATATCTTTTCCAATCCCAATAACCCGATTATAGGGCCTCGTGCATTTGGCACTACTCCTGAAACTGCGGCAACTGGAGCGCGTGACTACTATCTGGGATTGCACGAGTCAGGAATTATCGGCTGTGCCAAACATTTTCCTGGACATGGAGACACTAGCACAGACTCTCACTTGGAACTGCCAACACTGAATTTAACTATAGAAGAATTGCGAGAACGAGAACTAATCCCGTTCAAAGTTCTCATTGATGAGCAAGTACCAATGATTATGACTGCCCACATTTTATTTCCCAATATAGATCCTGATGTGCCAGCAACACTCTCGCAACCAATTCTCAACGGCATACTCAGAGAGGAGCTTGGGTTTGGGGGTGTAATCGTGTCTGACGATTTGGATATGAAGGCTGTCTCAGATATGTATACCAAAAGTGGAACTGTGGCGCGGACATTTAACGCAGGCTGTGATTTGTTCATTGTCTCCCGCAACCTGCCTTCATCTTCGTTAGAACGCACCTTTGCCATCGCTCAAGATTTTATCAATTCTTTGAGTAACGGTAGCCTTGAAGAACGGATTGTCGAAGCAGCCAGAATGCGAATTGATAGCCTCTTGGCAATAACTCCGCAGTATTTGGTGTCTTCCCTTGACAAAGATACACTTATGCGTCATGCGGAATTGGCGATCGCTTGTTCTTTCCACAAGGCTGTGGTGACAGAAAATGTTGTTGGGCAGAGTTCGTAGCCATCCCAAAGACACAAAAACTTAACGTGGCAAGGTGAAACGACGGATAAAGAAGCGATCAGGGATCTGTTTTTCCTGCCCTGGAAGAAGACGGTGGCGAATACGTGCTTCCGTAACCCAGATCTCGCGATCGCTTACAGTTAAGTTAACGGGTGACTCCATGCCACGAGCCAAGGTTTCTATAGATTTGGGTTGAGTTCCAGGAGAAAGTACATCAATGCGTAGGAGGCTACCGTTACCACTGTTGATCGCACCTTCAATGACAAGCAAACGCCCATCAGACGCGAACTGCATTCCGTCAGGATTTTCAAGCTTGCGTACAAGGAGTATAGGCTCAACTTTCACGCCACCTTGGGGCTGAGGTATTACTTTCAAGATTTCTCCAGCAGAGAACAAACCGACGATGGTTGTACCATCAGATTTACGAGCAATACCAGCAAGCCCTATTTCTTTGGAGGCAAACCGTTTGTCCTCTGCCCAAATCTGGAGTTGAGTTGCTCCAGGCGCGAGATAGTGAATGCGCGGGCGTGAACTGTCTGTAACATAAACGCCGCCATCTTCATCAAGTGCAATATCGTTACCAAAACCACTATCGGGCATTAATATGACACGCAAAATCTTACCCGTGCGCGTATCAATGGCAAAAATCCGATGTGGGCGACGGATAGTTTCACCATTCAGAGTGCGAACTCCCAGAAAGTCGGAAGAAGTTCCCCAAAGGATTCCTCGTCGTTCATCTAGCCGCAGAGCATTGGCAGCAAACACTTCGTCATTTCCAGCAAAAAAGGTTTCGATTTTGCCTTGAGGATTGATACGTAGTATTTGTCCGCTCGTAACCGAACCAATGTATAAAGTACCGTTGCTGGCACGTGTAATTCCATTTGGATATTGAAAATTAGAAGTTAGTTCAATAGGGGCTAGTACATCCACGGGCGCAGCTAAAGACTGAACTGAGCCAAAGGTAAACACTACAATTGCAGCTGTATAAAGGAATTTCTTCAGCATGAATTAATCAATTAATATCAACTAAATTGTTTCTTCTCGCCAATATTTTTTAAGCTTTGGTAATATTTCATTTAATTTGAGGATGGCAACCCGATTATCCAAAGTTAGTGGTAACCAGAGAAGATTGGTAGTAGCTTGGTAATAAAAATCGGCTGGGCCATGAACTTTTATTGGTAGTTTGAGTTTATCTAGTTTTTTGGTATTGATGTTGTAGATGTAAATAGCACCTTGTGTAGGCTTTTTAATTTCAACCCAATCTGAGTAAATTAGGTGTTTTTCATCCAAATAAGCAATGCCGTCAAAGAAACCAGTAGGAACATCAAGTTGCTCAAATTTGTTTGGAGAAATTGATAAATCATGTTCGTAAATACCTCCTTTGCCATTAAAGTTTTTTCCTAAACCCACAGCATAAATAGTGTTAGTTTTGGCATCGTAAGTAATACCATTGGCACCGGGAACACAGCCATGTAAAATCGAAACTTGATTCTCTGCTAGGGACACTTGATAAATTTTTCCAGTGTCGGAAGCTGAAGCAAGAAGTGTTTGTTCGTTCAAAGCTAACAAATCATTGATAAAAGAAATACGACTTGATAAGTCCAGTTCAAATACTTGTTTGCCGCTTTCAATGTCAAATCCAACTATACGGTCAATATCTGCAACATAGAGAATATTATTTGCTACAGCTAGCCCTTTGGGTGCGTTTAAAGCTCCCTTGGGCGTAAAAAATTTGTGTACTAATCTTCCATTCGCTGTTATTTCACTTATGAAACCATCTCCATCTTTGGAGCTAGGTTCCATATTCACACCGATATTGGATACAAATATTCTTTGTCCAGTTGAGTCAATAGTAATACTTTCGGGATGAGAAAAATCTTCTATAAAATTGATGGCATGGGCAGGAAAAGTTACCCACATAAAATAAGCCACAAAAATCCCCAAAATAAACAGAAATTTTTTGCCTAAGAAAAGTTTCACTTGGGCTACTCTCCTGAAGCTTGTAACCAATTTCTTATACCTGGAATAGTCCACCCACCATCAATTAAAATACTTTGACCATTCATAAATGAAGCAGCGTCTGAACATAGCCAAAGAACAGTTTCGGCAACTTCTTGTGGGGTTCCCAAACGTTGCATGGGAGTATGGGCAATAAATGGTTTGAGAAACGCCGCATCATTACCAAACCGACGCAGCATCGGTGTATCTATAATGCCTGGATTAATATTGTTTATACGGATACCAGATTGAGCAAATTCAAGAGCTGCCGATCGCATTAACCCATCAATTCCAGCTTTGCTAGCGGAATAAATGGTTGAACCCACCAATGCGCCAACTGCTAGCCAGGAAGAAGTGTTCACTATTACTCCACCCGTTCCCTGTTTCAGAAATGTCTCAATTTCATGCTTCATGCACAGCCAGACTGCTTTCAGGTTGACAGCGATCGTTCTATCCCAATCTTCTTCCCTAAGTTCCAGCATGGGAGCAAAAATACCTTCCGTTCCAGCGTTGTTGAAGGCACAATCCAATCTTCCGTAAATTTCAATAGTTTTAGAGATGAGTGTGGCGATTTCTTCACTGCTAGAAACATCAGTTTGAATAAATGTAGCTTCACCACCACTTTCCTTAATCAGCTGAACGATTTCCTGCCCTTCTTGCTCGCGTCTAGCTGCGATCGCAACTTTTGCGCCTTCCCTGGCAAAAGCGATCGCGCTGGCACAACCAATCCCAGAATTGCCCCCAGTTACGAGGACAACCTTATTTTGGAATCGCATGGATTGTCTCCTATTTGTTTAATGAGGGTTCAGATTCTAACGCTTGTTTCAGATAGTTATTCTTTGAAGATACAGTTGCGATCACTTTCTCCCTTTGCTTCTAGTTCTTGATAGTGTGCAATTTTCAACTCAATCACGTGTAGATGATGAGCCAATTCTTCAAGATTTTGCCTGACTTTATCGCGGTGTGCTTCCAAAAGCAGACGTCTTTGTTGAACATCATGAGGATTTTCACGAACTAGATTTGCAAAGGCAAGAACTTGTTGAATCGACATACCTGTTGTCCGCAGTCGGACTAGGAATTCCAACCAAGCAACATCTTCAACAGAATATCGTCTATGGCCGTTGGCTGCGCGTTGAATTGGAGCCAAAAGTCCAACTTTTTCGTAGTACCGTAAAGCGTGGACGCTTAAACCTGTTGCCTCTGCAACTTGTTGGATGGTTAATTCACTAGTCATGAAAAAACTCTACAAGTTAGAGTGCGCTCTAAGTCAATACCCTATCAAATCCCATGACTCTTACCAATTACCCAATGACGCCGGAAAAACCGCGCTAAGGCTGATTCCTCCAAAGACAAATAAATTGGGCGTCCGTGGGGACAAGTACGAGGATTGCGAGTACGCTGCCAGTCATTTAGTAGTGTTTGCATTTCTGGTAAGCTCAGGGGTGTACCGTTGCGAATAGCACTGCGACAAGCAACAGCTACTTGTGCTGTTTGTAAGTCACCTCCCCAACTCAGTTCTAAAATTGCGTCTGCACAGTCGTCTCGCTGTTGCAATAGTGCGGGTAGGCTGCGAACTGCCCAAAGCTGTTCGCCGAAGGGTTCTATATCTAAACCGATGCGTTGCAATTGCGATACTTGGGCTGGCGATAATTGATAGAGAATTATTGGCGGCTCGACGGGGACTAGTTGCCAGTTATCGCATAATTGCTCGTACAAAACTCGTTCGTGAGCAATGTGCTGTTCTACTAACCACAAACCACCCGGATGTTCGGCAACAATATAGGTGTTATTAACTTGACCGACGGCTGTTAAGTAGTGGGAAGTTTGATTTGGTTCAGCTGGCTGGGAAGGGTTGATATTATAGTTACTTTTTTCTTCAGCAGCTTTGATTAATTTCCCGACTCGACTAGTGTGAACAGCTTCCTTAACAGTGGCAGAATTAAGGCGGAGTGCTTGTTCAATCGCCTGACTAATTTGCTGTTGCCAGTAATTTACATCGTTGAGGTAAATTTCTGTTTTCGCTGGGTTACGGTTCCAGTTAATATGCCCTGGAGAAATCAAAAGATGCAGGCAACAAATGGGATAGCGATCGCGTGGTAACGTCCTGTGAAATGCCCCTAAAATAGTTTGCTCTAGTTCCGATGTTTTTACCATCCGTCCGTTTACAGCTACCCGCAACCAATCCGGGCGATGGCGTGAAGCGCGATCGGGTAATCCGATTACCAAATTCAGCTTTGAATCATTCGCTTGTGACTCTTTTTCAGGTATTTCTACCTGCAACTCTTGCAAATCGCTAGCTCGCACTTGATGAAGAATTTGCGGTATCAGTTGTCCCATCGTTGAGGCTGGGGAGATGGTAAACCATTCACGGTCATTTTGCCAAACTTGCCAAGCGATGTGGGGATGGCATAAGGCAATTTGTTGGATTGTGGTTTGCACCACTTTCATTTGCTGTGCTGTTGAGGGTAAACCTTGCCGTCGCCCCAAGCAATTACCAAACAGGTTGGAGACTGTGACAACCGTACCAGGAGCGATCGCTGCTGCCTCTAAATGTACTACTTCTCCTGTATAGCCGTAAACTACTCGCCATCCACAAACCCCACCTTCCACAGAAGGGGCTGGGCGACTCAAAATTTCTAAATCAGCCAAAGTCGTCAAACTGTGCAACGCTTCACCGCGAAATCCCAAACTAGTAATTTTCCATAAATCTGCACAGATGCGGATCTTACTTGTGCTGTGGGCTGATGCGGCTCGCTGTAAGTCTTCTAGGTTCATTCCACAACCATTGTCTGTTACCCGCACGCGCCACTGCTCCGGCCAAATCGAAACCACAATCCGCGTTGCACCTGCATCTATGGAATTTTCTACCAATTCCCGCACTACAGAAGCTAAAGAGTCTATTACCTCTCCAGCAGCGATTAAATGTACAACTTCTGTTGGTAAAGTTTGTATCGTAGATACCATACACTCCAGTGTAGGCGAGAAAGCAACCACTGTATTATTTAAACAAATTTCATGAACTCAATATACATTAATTCATATTTTGCAAAATAACTAAACAAAGCAATTTAAACTTTGAAAAAATATTTATTATTTTTAAAAAAATCCCGATGAAAATCAGTTTTTTGGTAGATTGCTGTTGAGGCGAAAAGCGGCAAATAACCGAGTAAAAAGTAACAAGAGGTGGCTATATGATTGATTCTATTGCCCATGACTTAAAATCGCGCCTAGAATGGGGTCAACCGGGTTTTACAATCCTGGATGTACGCGATCGCCATAGCTTCAACAAAGCTCATATTACTGGAGCAGTATCATTACCGATAAAAGATTTAGCTGAACGTGCTAAATCTAGTTTTCACACTAAACGTGAAATTTTTGTTTATGGTGAAAATGATGCAGAAACCACCCAAGCGGTAAATACCCTACACCAGGAAGGTTTTACCCACGTAACAGAACTTAAAGGTGGTCTTAATGCTTGGAAGTCTGTTGGAGGTGCAACAGAAGAAATCTAAATTATTAAATTACTGGCTTCGTTATTGATGTACTGCACAATGTGCAGTACTGTTCTTGTTAATGTCTATAGCTGTAATTTTGCGGTTCAAACTCATTTGATTGAAAGGAAATACATACTGTGCTATCAGTTAATCAACTGTTTGCAAATCACTATGCATTTCCATCAAATCCTTAAATAAAAAATAATAAAAATTCACTTACTGCAACATTTTTAGACTTTGTAAGTGTCTCATTTTTTAGCAATGATTAATTAGTTTTCATCGCTAGAATCTGGGCTGATTGAGGCTTGAGTAAACCATTTAACATAGATGCTGGGCGTTGAGTGTAAGGCCAAGCAAAAGCATGGCGAAAAGCAGCGTCCTGACAAGCTTGGAGCTGTTCAAAGTTAATAATGTCGTATGTCAAGAGATTTTCGTACTCAAACGGCAGACGCACATTGTGCAATCCGGCATTATCAGTACAGATGGCAATATCTACTCCAGCATCGAAACAACGGTCAAAAACCAGTTTCAGTTGGCGGATATCCTGTAAAGTACCAGTTTTTAAGTAGGTTGTGGGACAAACTTCCAAACATTGGTTTCGTTTGGCTAAATCTGGCAGTAGTTCGGGATACAGCAGGGGTATTTGAATCCCATGTCCAATCCGCATTAAGTAGGGTAAAAGTTCTGGGTAAAAGCCAGCAGTAGTTTCGTAAAGATGTCCTGTGGTATTAATTCCCAAAGACAAGGCATATTCATATAGCTCGCTCCATTCTTGGAGGCGATCGCGATAGTAGCTATCTCCGCCAGCAATATCTACTGCACAAACATACTGCTTGCTTTGTGCTGCTAGATCAACAATCGCCTTATTTACCTCGTAGGGTAGGCGGGAGTGCATACACAAAATTTGACTGGTAACAATTGGATATTCTGAGATTTTGCTTGCTCTACCCACCACATCAACAATTTCCGCCATCTTATCAATTCTCTGAGATTGACTGAGATATTCGGGTGTTCGCAAATAAGGGGTGTAACGCAGTTCTAAATACGCTAAATTTTCAAAAATGTAAGCACCCCGAAGTAAGCGATAAATAAAGTAAGGCAAAGTTTCCACTGTTTGCACGCTTTCCACAAGGGTGTGCAACTCTAAATACTCATCTAATGTGTTGCGAGGACGCGTGTAAAACTCTTCAAATTCTGGATAGTCAGCAAACCGAGAAATTAGTTCCGAAGAATGGCGCTCAAAATATCGCCACAGAACTCGCGGTACAACCGAACCACCCAGATGCCTGTGTAATTCTGCGTATAAAGCCATAAAAATCTTTCTAGGAATAAATGTTAATTATTATTAACAGTAGCAAATTAAAAAACAACCGACACTCGGATGAAGTTTTTGTAAGTTTGTCTTGAAAATAGGGAACAGGGTTGGGGGAAATGTTTATTTCTCTCCTTGTCGACGGACACTTTCCTCAACGGAGGGAACCTCCGCACGGAAGTGCCCTCCCCTTGTCTCCGTGTCACAGCGTCTCACTGTCTTTGCGTTTTTCTCCCCCTTCTAGCTTGAAAGTCACTTCACCCCTGCCCCTCTCCTTGCTAAGGAGAGGGGTGTCCGACAGGACGGGGTGAGGTTTTTCATGTCTGGGGGTGAAACTTGTTTCATCGTGACTGCCTTCTACTTAACTGCACTAATCGCCAATAATAAATCTTTCGCCGTACAAGGTTTTGATAAGAATGCTTTTACTCCTGTGCCTTGAGATTCGGCAATTGTTCGCTGTGACAGCAGTCCGCTAGTAGCAATAATTTTGACATCAGGATTGATTTTTTGTAACGTGCGGATGGCGATCGCTCCATCCATTGCTGGCATCATCATATCCAGCAAGACTATACTAATTTCCTGCCACTGCTGTGCATATATTGTTACTGCTTCTACACCATCACTGGCAGTAATGACACGGTAATTGTAAGCTTCTAAAGAACTTTTAGTAATTTCACGAATAGTAACTTCATCATCTACTACCAGTATTAACTCGTCATTTCCTGTCAGTTCTTCTCTTTCTTGAGCAGATTGCTGAGTTTCAGCGCCCTCTGATGCTGGGAAGTAAATTTGAAATTTTGTGCCTCTACCCACTTCACTATAGACATTGACAAATCCACCATGATTTTTGACAATGCTAATTACCGTAGAAAGTCCTAACCCCGTGCCTTTACCTACTTCTTTGGTAGTGAAAAATGGCTCAAAAATCCGTTCTTGGACTTCTGGCGGCATACCTATGCCAGTATCCTCGACTGTAATGACTGTATAAGTCCCCGCTTGGGCATCAAGATGCATTCTGGCGTACTGTTCATCAAGTACCACATTTTCAGCAACAATTTTGAGTACTCCGCCATTTGGCATGGCATCATTAGCATTAACTACTAAATTCATCAATACTTGATGGATTTGAGTAGCATCACCATAAACAGTCCACAGGTCTTTTGGTAAATCTGTTTGCAATTCAATCGATTTGGGAAATGTCTCTTTGATAATCTGCTCAATTTCTCGAATGATATGCTTGAGTTGCAAAATAGCGCGATCGCTTGACAAACCACGAGCAAAAGACAATACCTGCTTAACCAAATTCGCCCCACATTTGACACTGTCTTCCATCAATGTTAGCAGTTGCTGATTCTGCGGTTCGGGGAATTTCATCCGCAACAGATGTACAGACATCAAAACTGGTGCTAGTACGTTGTTGAGATCGTGGGCGATACCACCTGCTAAGGTGCCAATACTTTCTAGGCGTTGAGCGCGTAAAAATTGCGCTTCTAGTTTTTTCTTTTCTGTAATATCAGTATTGACAATGAGGATTGATTTCGGTTGCTGGTTGTCATTTCTTACCAATGTCCAACCGCTATCGACGATGATTTCTTTGCTATCTTTTTTTACCAGATATAACTCGCCTTGCCAGGTGCCAGATTGAGCAACAATTTCTTGTACTTCTTGCAATTGGGGAGAAGTATTTTTAAAGACAAGTTCGCTGGCTTTTTTTGCGATCGCTTCTTTATTTGTCCAGCCAAATAAATTTTCCGCACTTTTATTCCAATACACGATGCATTCTGCCATATCTATGACAAAAATCCCATCTTGTGATTGATCTAAAAGCTGTGCTTGCTCTTGTATTTTCTCTTGGGCAGCTTTGCGCTGAGTAATGTCGCTGTGGATCGCTACGTATTCAAAAGGTTTTCCTTGGGCATCTAAAAGTGGCACAATTGTTGTATCTACCCAGTAAAAGGTGCCGTCTTTGGCACGATTTTTGATTTCGCCTCTCCACACCTGTCCTCTGGTAATAGTTGCCCACATTTGATGAAAGAATTCTCGCGTGTGATAACCAGAATTAATAATGCGATGATTTTGCCCTAAAAGTTCTTCTTTAGAATATTGAGAAATTTCGCAGAATTTATCGTTGACGTATGTAATTTTTCCCTCATCATCAGTAAATGCCACAATTGCAGCTTGATCTAAAGCAAACTTCATGTCTGCCAAGTCTTTGAGCGATATTTGCAGCGCTTGTTCTGCCTGTTTGCGTTTTGTAATATCTTCGACAACAGAAATAAAATATTTAGGCTCTCCACTTGATTCGTGTACCAGCGATACAGTCAAATTTACCCAAATGCGATCGCCATCTTTTCTGATGTAACGCTTCTCCATCGAGTACGTCTGAATTTTATTCGCTAAAATTTGCCGTACAAACTCTAAATCAGTATCGAGATCTTCTGGATGAGTAATATCTTGAAATGTTAGGTTGAGTAACTCCTCACGACTGTAGCTAAGAATCTCGCAAATCTTTTCATTTACTAGTAACCATTTACCATTGGGAGCGACATGAGCAATATCGACAGCAGCCTGATTAAATGTAGCGCGAAATTGTTGCTCGCTATTTTGTAGCGCCTTCTGTGACTTTTGATTTTGACTGATGTAACGGCTGATAAATATGTAAAGTGTTACGATGAGCGCAAAATTCAGAAGAGCAGCGAGGGTGAAGGTAGCGATCATCTGCTGAGAGCTTGTGTGCGACAGTTGACTTCGTTTTTCTAATAGTGAATTTTCCGCCTGCTGCATTTGTTGAATTATCTGGCGGATTTCATCCATTACCTTTTTTCCTCTACCAGACATGACTAACTCTTGTGCAGGTGCAAATCCTTGGTTTTGACGCAAAGAAAGTCCTTGTTGGAGTAGCTCAAATCTCTTGATTATTTTCTGCTCAAGTAAAGAAATTTGCTCCTGTTGGTTGGGGTTATCTGCTGTTAATTTTCTCAGTCTTTTGATATGTTCATTTATTTCCACATCTGCGGTAAAATAAGATTCCAAATAACTTGTATCTCCTGTAATTAAATAGCCACGCTGCCCAGTTTCAGCATCTTCTAATGTCGAAAGTGTACTCTCAAGTTGAGTTAGCACTTTGTGAGTATGTTGTACCCATCGCTCATTATCAATCAGCTGCAAAGTGTTCCAATAGGAGACTATGGCATTTCCAACTACAACTGCCAATGCAGTTGCAAATCCTACTGCCAGCTTTTGTGTAATTGATAGCTTCATTGGGTGATAATTCCGGTAAAGATACCTGTGTAATCTTTAGCTTTCAGATTTAAATTTTGATATCACCTAACTAAAATTTTGATTGAATAATTAATATGCTTATGAGGCTTTTTCAAATAGATGATTTTTGGAACTATATCGCCAGTAGCATTAAGCAAAAATAAGTAAAATTAATCTTACAATAATCTTTAATTTCTTAAACAATAAAGTAATTAATAAAAATTAATCATATTAATTATTGATGTTAGCAGTAAAAAGAACCAATCAATTGATAGCAATTTGTTAAAGCGAGTGCGATCCTCACAAACATAAATCAAATTGCTTACAACCTTGACATAAGTGATTAAATATGCGCATAATGATTGTTTGTGGAAACTGTAGCTCTCTAAAATAAACACTTGGCTAACGTCATTGTCATAGGTGCCCAGTGGGGCGATGAAGGAAAAGGAAAAATAACCGACTTACTCAGCCGCTCCGCCGATGTTGTAGTGCGTTACCAAGGGGGTGTCAACGCTGGACACACAATTGTCGTTAAGGGTCAGACCTTTAAACTGCACTTGATTCCCTCTGGTATCTTGTACCCGAATACGGAGTGCATTATTGGTTGTGGGACAGTAATCGATCCACAGGTTTTAATCGCAGAACTCGATCAGCTCAAACAACTAGGAATTTCCACTGATAATCTGTTTATTTCTGAAACAGCCCACGTGACGATGCCCTATCATCGATTGATTGACCAGGCATCGGAGGAACGCCGGGGCAGCCACAAAATTGGTACCACCGGCCGGGGTATTGGCCCTACGTATGCTGACAAATCAGAGCGGATAGGAATCAGGATTTTAGATTTAATGGACGCTGAAGGGCTGCGCAAGCAGTTAGAGTGGACGATCAATTATAAAAACGTCATTCTAGAAAAACTTTACAATCTACCACTTTTAGATCCGCAAAAGGTAATAGACGAATATCTGGGGTATGCAGAACGGCTGCGTCCCCACGTCGTTGATACCTCTTTAAAAATATACGATGCAATTCAACGACGGCGCAATATCTTGTTTGAAGGAGCGCAAGGAACTCTGCTCGATTTAGATCACGGTACTTATCCCTATGTCACCTCATCTAATCCGGTGGCGGGAGGAGCTTGTGTCGGCACAGGGCTTGGGCCGACAATGATTGACCGCGTGATTGGAGTAGCTAAAGCTTACACTACGCGTGTGGGCGAGGGGCCTTTCCCGACCGAATTGGACGGGGAAGTGGGAGAATTATTGTGTGCGCGTGGTGCCGAATTTGGAACAACAACCGGGCGCAAGCGTCGCTGTGGCTGGTTTGACGCTGTAATTGGTCGTTACGCTGTGCGGATCAACGGTATGGATTGTCTGGCAATTACCAAACTAGATGTTCTTGATGAACTAGAGGAAATCAAAGTTTGTGTGGCTTACGAGATCGATGGGGAACGTTGCGAACATTTTCCTAGCAGCGCTCGTAAGTTTGCCCGTTGTCGTCCTATTTATAAGTCTATGCCGGGATGGCAGCAATCTACAGCCAACTGCCGCACTTTGGAAGACTTGCCACGGCAAGCGTTGGATTATCTAAAGTTTTTGGCAGAATTAATGGAAGTTCCGATCGCGATCGTTTCTTTAGGAGCAAGCCGCGATCAAACTATCATTGTTGAAGACCCCATTCACGGTCCTAAACGCGCTTTGTTGCACGCTGACGGTACGCCTGCTTCGTTGCTGAGTGCGTAGGGGATACGTTATTATTTTCATCCCAGCTTGGGACTTGGGGAGGACACTGGCAATTACGGTTTCTGTAGCAGCCAAGTGTCCTTTGTGTGTGAGTGCTCTCACAAATTTTAAATTTTGATTCTTGAAGTGTTGAAGTATGGAACTTAATGTTGAATGTCAAAAGCGTCCAGAAGGTAGCAAGCCAAAGGCTTTGCGCCGTTCTGGGCAAATACCTGGTAACCTGTACGGTCATAAAGGCACAGAGTCAATTGCGTTGAGCATTGACGCTAAGGTTGTAGAGCGCTTGCTAAAAAAAGCTTCAGTCAACAACACTTTGATTGATTTAAAAGTGACTGATGCACCCTGGCAGGGCAAAACTTTGCTGCGGGAAGTGCAAACCCATCCAGCTAAGGGTACACCTTACCATCTCAGCTTTTTTGCTGTAGCAGGACATGGCCCCACCGATGTCGAAATACCTTTACATTTTGTGGGAGATGCGATCGGTGTGAAACAAAACAGTGGAATTTTAGATCCTGTGATTACAGAATTGCAGGTACGTTGCGATCCGCAGAATATTCCTGATTACATTGAAGTAGATGTTTCTCAAATGGATATTGGTGACAACCTACATATCAGTGAAATAGCACTGCCGTCTGGTGTAACAGCGTTGGATGAAGGAACGCGAATGGTTGTCAGTGTTTTACCTCCACAAAAAAGCACCGATACGGGAACAGAATCAGAAGCTACTGCTTAAAATCTGTGATAAATTGCTGAAGAGACCAGGGCTTTACCCCTGGTTTTTTATTGATTTAACCACAAAGAGCACAAAGGACACTAAGAGAAGAGATGACAGAAGCTGCTATTCCACCTTTAATTGAGCAAATGTTGCAGCCTGGATTTTATCCGCATCCAGTGCAGGAGCCGATTCAATTGATACAGACGCATATTTCTTATGTGTTGTTGACTGGGGATTTTGCTTATAAGGTGAAGAAGCCTGTCAATTTTGGCTTTTTGGATTTCTCTACGTTAGAAAAGCGGCATCATTTTGCTGAGGAGGAGTTGCGCTTGAATCAAAGGGGAGCGGGGGAACTGTATTTGGAAGTTTTGCCTGTGACTTTGGTGGAAGGGCAATACCATTTGGGAGGAAAGACAGAGGCAGTAGAATACATGCTGAAGATGCGCCAGTTTCCTCAAGCGGCGCTATTGAGTGAAATGTTTGAGCAAGGCAAGTTGCAGGAGTCTCACTTAGAAGAGTTGGGGCGGGTAGTGGCACAATTTCATGCTCAAACTGCGACAAACGATTACATTCGTTCTTTTGGTGAGGTGTCGCAAATTCGAGCAGCGTTTGATGAGAATTATCAACAAACTGAAAAATATATTAATGGGCCGCAAACCCAGGTACAGTTTGAAGAAACTAAGCAGTATACAGATAAGTTTTTTGCAGAGCGTACAGAGTTATTTGAAAGCCGGATGACTGATGATTTTATTCGAGAATGTCACGGCGATTTGCATCTGAGAAATATTGCTCTGTGGCAAGACAAAATTTTGTTGTTCGACTGCATTGAGTTCAATGAGCCGTTTCGCTTTGTCGATGTCATGTATGATGTGGCGTTTACAGTGATGGATTTGGAAGCACGACAGCGCCAGGACTTGGGTAATGCATTTTTGAATACGTATATAGAACAAACTGGCGACTGGGAAGGTTTGCAGCTGCTGCCTTTGTATTTAAGCCGTCAAGCTTATGTTAGAGCTAAGGTAACTTCGTTTTTGTTAGACGATCCTGGTGTGCCAGCCCAAGTTAAGCAAGAGGCGGCAAATACTGCGGCTGGTTATTACAAGCAAGCCTGGGAGTATACTAAACCCTGTCAAGGACAATTAATTTTGATGTCTGGATTGTCTGGTTCTGGCAAAAGTACGACGGCACGGTATTTAGCTCGACAGTTGGGAGCAATTCATCTTCGTTCTGATGCTGTTAGGAAGCATTTGGCTGGTATTCCCCTGATGCAACGCGGTGGAGATGATTTGTATACGCCCCAAATGACTCAGAAAACCTATGAACGCTTGCTGGAATTGGGAATTATGCTAGCATCCCAAGGTTTTAGTGTGATTTTGGATGCTAAGTATGACCGTTCTGCATTGCGCCAAGAAGCGATCGCTCAAGCTACAGAAAAGCAAATTCCTTTACAAATTCTCCACTGTCAAGCACCGCTAGAAGTAATAAGGGAGCGGTTGCAAAACCGCAGGGGCGATATTGCTGATGCTACTGCCGATTTATTGGCATCTCAACAAAAATTGGCGGAACCTTTTACTGAAAAAGAAAAACCATTAGTTAAAATTTTGGACACTACTCAACCACAACAGGCACAATTAAAACAAATCTTTAGCTACTAGTCTTAACCTCATGGCACCAGAAAAGAACAACAGCAATTTCTTATCTATCTCACCCAACTTTTTTAATCAACTACTGTTTGGGTTGTTTTTAACACTAATATTGCTGGCGCTAGGATATCCGCTATCCCAGAGCCTTTTCTTGGGTGTTTTAGGTGGTTTGTCTATAGGCTGGATGAGTACAGCAAGCCAAGGCAGTCCGAAGGCTGGTTCTGTGGCTTCTTCCGAGGGCATTGATGCTGGTTTAAAATACTGGTTATTTTTCTTACTAGGCTTTGTTTTGTTGGGGTATCAAGCTCCCGTAAGTATCTTGCTGGGTTCTTTAGCTGGTATAGGGGGAGGTTGGATGATTGCTTGGTGGAAAAGCAAGGAAGAATATAGAACCCAACTCCCTGAAGAATTTACAGAAAACGCCGAATCAGAACAGTCTGCTTTGACAACAAATACCAGACGCCGGACGAGAAAACCTGCTCGCCGTTACCGCCGCTCTTTTGGAAGTTTCAATTTTCCCAAGTTTTGGCAAAGGTAGTAGGTGGAAGGCAGTCTCGATGATACAAGTTTTATCGCCAGGCATTGAAAAACCTCACTTCTTCACCTTCTCCTTACCAAGGAGAGGGGTGTCCGACAGGACAGGGAGAGGTGGGGGAGGTGACTCTCAAATCAGAGGCTTTAGGCGATCGCTAGCCTAGCAATCAAACGCAAGCTTTTTGCTTGCCCCCTACCCTCACTTATACCTACCCTTCTTGAGGAGTACGCTAAAATCTCGTAAAAGATTTAAACACGAATGAGAGAGGGGCGCTTACTACCAGTCTTGTGAATTTCCCAGTATAGAGCGATCATCGTCTGGAATTCGCATTGGTACACCTAAGTGTTTGCGAGCTTCTTGCTCTGCTAGATTTTGGTCTTTTTTGTTATTAAACTGCCCTTCTTCCAGGAGATACTTGCTGCGTGCTGCCTTGTCGCGCGAAGGTACAGAGCTATGCTTCCATTTATACTTAAAGCCCATGAGCAAGCAATGCCTCAACTCTTATTCAAGTTTAATAATCTTCATGTAGAGACGTGCATGGCATGTCTCTACATAATTTGTATGTATTGTGATTAACGTGAAATGGTATGACACTCAAGCTAAACAACTATGAGACAAATCTTCAATCTTGAATGATCAGAATTTTCTGCTCCAAATAATGCTGAAGCAAGCGATCGCTCTTGATAAATCGCCGTATTTCAGTTAGCTGTTCGCCGCTAATTTCAGTTACTCCAGGAACAAAACATATTCCCAAAATAAATATCTGAGGTGGGAGATATTTCCCTGTTTGTTTATAATTTACTGTTGCCACAAGCTCACCATTTTTTCTAAAGCAAACGCTTAGTGTGAAAATTCTATAGGGCTGTCGCTGTGGGCAAGTAGGCTATGCTAAACCATTTGACTAATGCCCAATAGAAATATATGGATGAGATGTTTGAGTTATAGACTCAAACTGCTAATTTAGCCTAATTCCTTTTTTGAGAAACCCTTAAGAGATTCCTGGTTAATTTAGGCAGGAATAACTTGAACAATCAGTGAGCGTTTATCAAGCGACAGGACTTTACCCACTGGACTTAGATTAGTTACAATGCGGTCTAGCAATTCTCCCGCATGACCGCGATTTTGATGTTCTCGACCTCGCAAACGAATGACAAACTTTACTGAATTGCCTTTACTCAACCACTCAATGGCTTGATTGATGCGTAAATTGTAATCAGCCACACCTACATTTGGACGTAGCCGAACTTCCTTGAGTGTTGGTCTAGAACTCTGACTCTGACGTTTTTTCTTTTGATATTGAAGCTTGCCATAGTTGAGAATCTTCGCCACTGGGGCGTCTTTGCCTTCAGATACTATAACTAGGTCAAGATCTACGCTCTGGGCTAACTCTAGAGCCTCACGGGTGTCAGTAAGACCACGATTGCTATTCTCATGATCAATCAAGAAGACTTGAGGTGACTTGATTTGTGAGTTAATTAGTTGCTTTTGGATGACGATAATAATTCCTCTTACTTGTTCAACACTTTGTTTTACAAGTAATACTAAGGTAACACAATGCTAACTATGAACATCATGCTGAACTTTTAACTGCTTGAGGATAAATTGTAGTAAGCCACTGGTTTGAGTAGACTCAATTAGGGTGGCCGCGCAGATACGAGCAAAAAGAGACACGTTGTAAAATTTTGTAACAAAAGTTGTATAAATCCTTGATTTTCCGTTGTTTCATTGTCGAACTGTTAAGAAATGTTCCAACTGAAAAAAATCCCAAAACAGAACTAACTTCCTTAACGACCAAAATTTTTCCATTGCTATACAAAAGCGAAAATAGGGGTGCTGAGGCTAGGGACAACAGAAGAGGAGTTTTCATCAATTCGCGTTCGTAGGTAAACCCAACGCGATCGCCCCGTTTTGTCCCCCAAACCCAAAACCTAAACACAATACTTGTCGAATTTCAGCTTTACGCGCTTCTCTCACCAGATCCAAATCAAATTCTGGTTTCTTTATCCCTACACAAGGTGGTAAAATTTGATGCTGCAATGTCAGCAAAGAAAAAGCTATGCCCAAAGCTCCTGATGCACCGAGTGTATGTCCTGTAGCACCTTTGGTAGAACTGACTGCCACACCTTGAGTAAATAACTGTTGTATAACTAAACTTTCTATCCGGTCATTCATCTGCGTGGCTGTTCCGTGAGCGTGAATGTAATCAATATCGTTGGGTGTTAAGTTGCTGCGTTCTAAACATTGCTTGATAGCAGCGATCGCACTTTTACCTTCTGGTTCTGGTGCATTTGGATGAAATGCATCTACTGTTAAACCGAAGCCGAGAATTTGAGCATACACCTTTGCTTGGCGTTGCTTTGCCAATTCTGCCGATTCCAAGACGAATAAAGCTCCCCCTTCTCCCAGAACTAAACCTTCACGGTGCAAATCAAAGGGATAAGCCCCTGTGTTTGCCAAAGCACCCATCTGCTCAAAGCCAGCAATCGTCAGTGGTGTAATTGCAGCTTCTACCGCACCAACCAGAACTCGCGCTACTTGCCCAGTTTTAATTAATTCGGTAGCTTGGGTAATCGCCCAAATACCAGTAGCACAAGCTGCCATTGGTGCCAACACAATTCCAGTAGCACCGATTTGTCGTGCCGCAGCGATCGCATTCATGTGCGGAAGAGTGTCTAACCAATTCCTAGAGCATAGGGGGAAAGAAGAGGACGCGGGGACATGGAGACGCGGTGACGCGGGGAATATTTTTGATAGATTCTCCCTCTCTCCCCCTTTCCCTCTCTCCCACTCTTCATGCATCTGCCGTGCCATCTCTTCCCATGCTGCTTGTTGACTGCGACTAGATCCAATGACAACAGCACAATCTGGTAAGGGTGGAACCAAACCAGCGTCTTTTAAAGCAGAAGTGACAAGCAAAGAAGTCAGTTTTTTTACTTGCGCTGGTTGCTTACCAATCAACCCAAGGGGATGTGATTTTAGTTCAGGAAATGGTTGATAGACTTTAATAGCAGAATTTCCTGCTATTAATTTTTGCCAGCTATCTTCTAGGCTTTTACCTAAAGCAGAAATTAAACTAATACCAGTAACAACAACCTCTACCAATTTTGAATTTTAGGAATGGGGAATAAGGAGGACACGGGAACAAGGAGTTGAGAAAGGTGAGGAAGTGATAAGAGTAAATTCTTCCTCATCTTCCCCATCTTCCCTATCTCTCACTCTCCCCCTCCTAATTACTGTCCGCCGTTTTTAAGATTTTCTCCACCTTGGGTGACTTTCGCAGATTCAATGCGATCGCCTTGCTTAATTTTGCTTACTACTTCCATACCATTAGTAACCTTGCCAAACACAGCATAGTTACCATCTAAGAAAGATAAGTCTGCCAAAGCAAAGTAGAACTGAGAGGAGGCAGAATTAGGCACCTGCGATCGCGCCATAGCAACTGTACCAAGTTTGTGAGGTAACTCCGGCGTTTCGGTAATTGTTTTACCGTAAATCGGCTCCTTTGCCCCTTTTGGTTTAATTTCTAAGGGTATATAGCGTGGAGTACCTGTTTTAGGATCAACAAAATTACCTGTTCCTAAACGTTGTGCAGGAACTTTGGGATCTTTGCTTTGAGGATCTCCACCTTGAGCTACAAAAGGATCTTGCGGTGGGTTACTCTGAGGGCCGATGACTCGATGAAAGGCCACTCCATCGTATACCCCACGTTTGACTAAATCTACAAAGTTGCCAGCCGTGATCGGGGCATTGGTGCCGTCTACTTCGATTGTGATCGGCGAGCCATTAACAATCATCTCTACAGTGGCTTTGCCTTCAAGTCTTGGTAAATTGTTCATTCCAGGAACAGCCTCTTTTGTAACTTCAGATACAGATGTGGTTGTCTCTGTCGTTGTTTTTGTGCTTGCCTCGGTAGCTGTGGAATTAGGAGAAGAAGTATTAGAAGCTGCTTGTTGTGTAGAACATCCAGCTGTGATCAAGCTAACAACAATCACAAGCACAACTAAAAATTCAGAAATTTTTAACCGCATCGCCAGTTATAGACTCAACCAGAGTATCTTAGCTTCTGTAAGTGTCAGTAACACTGTCAAAGATATTGCTTTTTGGCAGTAGTTGCTTATTTTTTCGTCATTTCTTTTACTTTTACTGTTAGTTGCTACAAACTTGCTATGAGTTACTCTGGTGTTTGATCCCAAATCTCAAATTACTTACAAACCTTCTAAAGGTACTCCCAAAAATTTTGCTAATTCTGCACCTTGCGTTTCTAACTCTGTTAAAGACATGGGTTGCCCGACTCTGGTGAGGGGAATATCACGGCGACCTTTAACACGCAAGTACAATGCACGAAGAGGATTTAAACCCTCTTTGATTTGTGCTCGTACAGATTGTACATCTTGAGTGTTGCAGTCAATTTCGATACGACGGTTTTTACCAGGGAATCCCCAACGAAAAATTTTGATTTTGCCAGTTTCCCGATTAAATTCGTTGTATCCGCCACCCACGTCCAATAGAATTACTATCCATAGATATGAAGCTAAAACCAAGCCTGCCGCACCATACAACCCCATCACTAAGCCTTGGGGAAAAAAGACTAGTTGAGTTGGATCAGTAACTATGAGTAAATTTACTCTTAGGTAACTAGATATCCCAGCCAGTAAAAAGCCCGTAGCTCCCAAGGTGACGATAGTTGCCCACCAGTAGTTACTAAACCGACGTGAACCGATGACTTTTTGATGCAAAACTTGCGAAGCCAAGCCATTATCCTTAGGCGGCTCGCCTTTGTTAATGGTTGTTGATGTCGTCATGGGACTACCTTGGTGTTTAACAATTTCCCTTTAAAAGTCTGCCACTGGAGCAGGCTCTATTGCAAGTTTATTTTAAGATTTCTGAGAAAAGTTGTGTCAGATTGTAAAATTTCTGATATTGATAATATTTAATAGGTTTGTTTTTAATACCTGATTTACTGATGTAAACCAGGCGTAAAGCAGAACCAATGTGATAAGTTAAAAAGTATTAAGTAATCACAAGCTGGATTACAGCAAGTGGTAGTGCTTTTGGCACAAGCAAGAGGGAAGCCGACTTAAGTTTAAGCGGTGACTTCTCATAAGAGCGGCAGCATCAAAGCAGCCTGATGTGTCAAAAAAGCGTTAAATTCCTCAAAAGGTTGCAATTTTAGTAAAAAAGAGGATTTTAGTCCGATGACCATCGCAGTTGGACGCGCCCCCACAAGAGGGTGGTTTGACGTTCTCGACGACTGGCTGAAGCGCGATCGCTTCGTATTCGTAGGGTGGTCTGGTATTCTGCTCTTCCCCTGTGCATTTTTGGCACTAGGGGGATGGCTAACCGGCACCACCTTCGTCACCAGTTGGTACACCCACGGATTAGCATCATCCTACCTAGAAGGATGTAACTTCCTAACCGTAGCAGTATCCACACCAGCAGACGCAATGGGACATTCCCTATTGCTGTTGTGGGGTCCAGAAGCTCAAGGCAACTTCACCCGTTGGTGTCAGTTGGGAGGATTGTGGCCATTCATCGCTTTGCACGGAGCCTTTGGTTTAATCGGCTTCATGCTGCGTCAATTTGAAATTGCTCGCTTGGTAGGGATTCGTCCTTACAACGCGATCGCATTTTCAGCACCAATTGCCGTATTCGTAAGCGTATTCTTGATGTACCCCTTGGGACAGTCAAGCTGGTTCTTTGCTCCGAGCTTTGGCGTCGCAGCAATCTTCCGTTTCTTGCTATTCTTGCAAGGGTTCCACAACTGGACACTCAACCCCTTCCACATGATGGGTGTAGCAGGAGTATTGGGTGGTGCGCTGCTGTGTGCGATTCACGGTGCGACAGTCGAAAACACCCTGTTTGAAGACGGCGAAGCAGCAAACACCTTCCGCGCCTTCAATCCAACTCAAGCTGAAGAAACCTACTCGATGGTGACAGCAAACCGTTTCTGGTCTCAGATCTTCGGTATTGCTTTCTCCAACAAGCGCTGGTTGCACTTCTTCATGTTGTTTGTACCAGTCACAGGCTTGTGGATGAGTGCGGTTGGCATCGTTGGTTTGGCATTGAACCTGCGTGCTTACGACTTCGTCTCTCAAGAACTGCGCGCAGCAGAAGATCCAGAGTTTGAAACTTTCTATACCAAAAACATTTTGCTGAACGAGGGTATCCGCGCTTGGATGGCTCCTCAAGATCAGCCACACGAGAAATTTGTATTCCCTGAGGAGGTATTACCTCGTGGTAACGCTCTCTAATCGACCTGGCGTTCTGGGAGCAGGACGCGACCAAGATTCCACCGGATTTGCCTGGTGGGCTGGTAACGCTCGTCTGATTAACCTCTCCGGCAAACTGTTGGGCGCACACGTTGCTCACGCAGGTTTGATTGTCTTCTGGGCTGGAGCAATGACCTTGTTTGAGGTTGCTCACTTTGTCCCTGAAAAACCCTTGTACGAGCAAGGCTTTATCCTTCTGCCTCACTTGGCAACTCTCGGATGGGGAGTTGGCCCTGGTGGTGAAGTAATAGACACCTACCCCTATTTTGTCGTTGGTGTTCTGCACTTAATTTCCTCCGCCGTACTAGGATTTGGCGGTATCTATCATGCCATTCGTGGCCCAGAAGTCTTAGAAGATTATTCCTCCTTCTTTGGCTATGACTGGAAAGATAAGAACAAGATGACCAACATTATCGGTTTCCACCTGATTATTTTGGGATGTGGAGCCTTGTTGTTGGTGCTAAAGGCAATGTTCTTTGGTGGTGTCTACGATACTTGGGCGCCTGGTGGTGGTGATGTTCGTATTATTACCAACCCAACATTGAACCCAGCAGTCATCTTTGGCTATCTGCTTAAGTCTCCCTTCGGTGGTGACGGCTGGATCGTCGGTGTTGATAACATGGAAGACATCATTGGCGGTCATATCTGGGTTGCTTTAATCTGTATTGCTGGTGGTATTTTCCACATTCTCACCAAGCCCTTTGGTTGGGCGCGTCGTGCTTTCATCTGGTCTGGTGAAGCTTACCTCTCCTACAGCTTGGGCGCTCTTTCCCTAATGGGCTTCATTGCTTCTTGCTATGTTTGGTTCAACAACACTGCTTACCCCAGTGAATTCTACGGCCCTACAAACGCTGAAGCTTCTCAAGCTCAGTCTTTCATCTTCTTGGTTCGTGACCAAAAACTTGGTGCTAACGTTGCATCTGCTCAAGGCCCCACAGGTTTGGGTAAATACCTGATGCGCTCACCCTCTGGTGAAATCATCTTTGGTGGTGAAACTATGCGCTTCTGGGATTTCCGCGGCCCTTGGTTAGAGCCTCTTCGCGGCCCCAACGGTTTGGATCTTGACAAGATCAAGAACGACGTTCAGCCTTGGCAAATTCGTCGTGCATCTGAGTACATGACCCACGCTCCCAACGGTTCTATCAACTCTGTGGGTGGTGTAATCACCGAGCCTAACTCCTTCAACTACGTCAACCCCCGTGCTTGGTTGTCAACTTCTCACTTCGTTTTAGCTTTCTTCTTCCTCATCGGTCACCTGTGGCATGCTGGTCGTGCTCGTGCTGCTGCTGCTGGCTTTGAAAAAGGTATTGACCGTGAAACAGAACCAGTGTTGTTCATGAAGGACATCGACTAAAACATAAGTTTTCTTTCATCACTGACAATTATTGATGAAGCTCCTGTGTAAAAGCAGGGGCTTTTTTATTTTTGTATGTTTGTGCCAATTGGGTGCTATCTTTCCATCCTGTTTATCATCAGCCAAAATAGAAATTCCCAGGTGATGAAATTTATGTTGCAGGGACGAAAAGTATCGGCAGTTAAAAAATTATTAAGGATACTTCAGAAGCAGCGAATTGCTCAGGCTGTATTAGTCGCTGTTGTTGTAATTAATGCGATCGCCTGCATAGGTGCTTACACCCTCACTCACTTTAGCTCCCCAGGAGAGTTTAGCTTGGGCATTCCCAGACCTGAGAATTTCACAATTCCAACAGATATTGGACTTAAATATGTCAAGCAACGTATTTCGATTAACCAGACTGAGTGGCTGGAAACTTGGTTCGTCCCTGCTAAACAATCTTCGCCGAATGGGACAATATTGTTATTTCCCGGTAATGGAAGCAGTAAAGGAAAGCAACTGCTAGCCCCAACTAAGGTGTTTCATGCCTTAAACTATGACTCCTTATTGGTGGATTTTCGAGGTGTGGGGGGTTCCAGTGGCAATACAACAACTCTTGGTATACGGGAAGCTAAAGATGTTGCTCTAGTGGTTAATTATGCTGAACGGTTAAATCTAAAACATCCGATTGTGCTTTATGGAGTTTCAATGGGAAGTGCAGCTATTTTAAAAGCCCTCGCTCAAGAGAAAATTGAACCCGATGCTATTATTCTTGAACTTCCCTTTGCTCGGCTGTTGAATGCTGTTAAGAGCCGATTGAGAGCTGTCAATATTCCTTCATTTCTTACAGCTGAGTTGCTTGTCTTTTGGGGCAGTATTCAGCAAGGATTTAATGGCTTTGCTCATAATCCAGTTACCTATGCTAACCAAGTTAAGTGTCCAACTTTGGTATTTCAAGGTAAACAAGATCAATGGACGAATATGACAGAAATTAATGAGTTATTCCAGAATTTGCGAGCCACAAAACAACTTGTTATCTTTCCCAATGCAAAGCATCAGTTACTTGTTACTGTGAATAAAGAATATTGGCAGCAAAGCGTAGAAAAGTTCTTTAAAGGCGTTTAAGGTGATAATCAGTATTGATTAACCGAATTTTTTCTCCAATATTAATTTAGGTGAGGATGGGGGTAGTATGGACGACTCCAATTTTCCAGATGCTTTAAAATGGACAGCCGAAGCCAAAGCAAAATTAAAGCAAATACCCTTCTTCGCCCGCGCTCAAGCTAAAGCACGAATTGAGCAACTGGCTCGTCAAGCAGAGCAAGAAATTATTACAGCAGAATTGGTTGAGCAGGCTAGGCTTGAGTTTGGGCAGTAATTTGATGGGAGATAACCGCAGGAGCCGTTTTTATGACAATCGCTAGCAGGCGTGCCGATCGCGTTCTACTTTACAACATCAGTTGGGAACAGTTTGAAAATCTCCTCAAAGATTTGGGAGAGCATCGTGCTGCAAGGATTGCTTACGATAACGGAACTTTGGAAATTATGACGCCTCTGCCTGAACATGAATATTACAAAGAAGTAATTAGCGACTTAACTAAAGATATTGCCCAAGAACTTGAACGGGACTACGAAAGCTATGGTTCTACCACTTGGAAACGAGAAAGCCGGATGGCAGGCTTAGAGCCTGATAACTGCTTTTATTTCCAGAATGTTGACGCGGTTCGAGGTAGGCTGGATGTAAATTTGACACAAGATCCACCGCCTGATTTAGCACTGGAAATAGATGTTACCAGCAAGTCTCTAAACCGCTTTCCGATTTATGCACGTTTGGGAGTACCGGAATTATGGTGTTACGATGTTGGGGAATTGAAAATATATCATCTCCAAGAGAGTGAATATATTGAGGCAGAAACAAGCTTAGTGTTTCCTAATTTACCAATTAAAGAACTACCGCAATTAATTGAGGAACATCGGATAGGTGGGAGACTAGCAATTCTGCGAGCGGTGCGACAGTGGGTGAGGGAAAAAGTAAGAGGGAATTAGGGGTGAAGCTGTTAGGGAAGTGTTGCCAACTACAATCACAAATCACCCAATCTTCTAAGAATTTTCACTACCGCTTTCAAATCTTCAACATCATAGATTTACGCAAAATTTGTGACTAGCAGGTTCCCGTTGAAACTCAATTAAATTCATGCCAGCTAGATTACAGGCTTTTCCCACCAGTATAATTGAGCTTCTGATATTTTTGTATCTAGTTTAAATAATCTAGTTTGTTAATTTGAATTTAGGCGATCGCAATATGATTAATTTAAACTTTAAAGCTTATAAAGCTAATAAATCCTAGCTTGACATCATTATAAATTGACAATTAAAAAATATAATTTTAAACTTGTGATTATCTCATAAAAATCTTCAAATATAAATAGGTACAGAGTGAAATATTATTAAAATTATTATGTAATAGTCAGTATTTAAAAGACTGTAGAGTGTATCTACTGCATTAGTTGTCAATGGAGCAAATATAATTTAATGAATAAGTTTGAAATCAATTTAGACTTCAGCAATGTAGATTTCAGTTCTCTAGAGACAGAGGAGGATTTTCAAACAGAGGCTAGAAAATTACTACCTCAAGCACTGGTAAAACTTGGCGAAAGTGTGGGTGAAAAAACGTGGGAGGAATTACACAAAAACTTGAAGCAAGGGGGAACTAAACTCAATTCTTCTCAAAGTGAGAAACGTAAGTTTATTCAAGAAACAGGCAGGAGTTACCAACGAAAGGCAAGTAACCGAGAAAGGCAAGAACTAGAAGCTTACATAATAGAGCAATTACACCAGCACAAGTAGCAGTGAGCCACTCTAAACTAAAGAAACCTTAGCTTCTACAAAATTGTTGAAGCTAACTGCTATACCCCATGAAACAGAAAAGCCAGAGTTAGCATTAACTACCTGCCCACCTTACTCTGTTGGAGTAGCGATCGCTTGGAGTGGAAATCGACAGAAAAACCGACTCCTGAAAATTCAGGAGTCGAGCAAAGTTCACAAAGCGGTAAAGGGTTTAACTACACAGCCTCAAATTTCCATTTGTGTCGATCAACGTTTTTTTGTCCATTGATCGACATTTGCACTGTTATCCTTGTTGCCACCATTTACCTGTAGAACCTTACCACTTTGTTTGCCGATGATGTAGAAATAGCCATCACCTGCATCTTCCAACTTCCATTTAGAGTTATCGTTATTTCCTTTGTCATACTGAATAACATTGATTCCTTCTTGTAAGTAAGGCTCAGAGGCAATCCAATTGGTATGCCATTTATGACTTAGGCTATCGGGAATTATTGCTACAAAAAGCCTTGGTGACTGGAGTTTGCTTTTTAGTACTACTGCCTGTCTGGAAAAAGAAAATCACAGTTGCTCCAAACCCACGTAGAATTTGAGTGCGCCATATTCCTGAGAGCATCGATTTGAACTATAATCCAGCCAAGCTGGCACTTTAGTTTCTACGCATTATCCTCTAAAATTCTTTTAGTCTTTTGCAGTACGTAGAGAATTGAGTACGTATATAAACTATCAGCCACAAGGAAGTAATATCACAAGCTTGCTACTGTTAGTTTCCTTCTCTAATTCTATCTACCCAAATTATAGTCATGCTGATTAATCAGAACACTAAAAACTCCAACTCTTCGTTGACTCGTTTGAAAATTATGAATAAAGTATTCCCTAAAATTGGGTTTTTACTGATTGTTATCGCCAATGCAAACCCAGTTTTCGCAGCATCGAAATACCAGAATGGATTACCATCAAATCAAAGATTAGACCATCAAGCAAACTCGCAAGAGATCATTGTTGCAGGATTATTCGATGAAATTCTCAAGACCGTTGATACAATAGACAGAACAAATGACAGAATGGAAAGACGGGAAAGATTAAGAACAGAGCAAGAACAAAGAGCGCGGGAAAGAAAAATAAGATTAGAGATGCAACAACGGGAACGTGAGCAAAGATTGCAGGAACGTCAAGCTCGTGAACAAGAAAGAAAAAGAAGACAAGAAGAATATGCAGCTGCTCGTAGACTTGCAACACAAAGACAAATTGAAGAAGTAGAAAGAAGAAGACAGTACTTTAACAGCCTCTCTCCAGAACAAAAACAAGCTTATATCCAACAGCAGCAAGCACTCAGAAAAAAGCAATTAGAAGCATCATTGTTTCTATTAAGATTATTTTTATCTAATGGTAGTAGCAGCAGTCCACAAGATCATAAACGAGACTATCACTATATAGATAATACTCCTACCCCTTCTTATAACCCTGCCTCTGAGCCAGTAAAACCTATCGATCCTTTTTACGGAACTTGCCATCATTATAGTTGTTAGGTAAGTATAGCCTTTTCTTGATTGGGCAGTTAGGAGATTAGGTTTACTTAACTCAATTTTACTTAAGAAAAGTCTCATCGCAACTGCCAAATTTGTGAAACAAATTCTAACCGTTGTCGGAGGAGTATTCTTTGCTACTGCACTCATGTCCCTAATTTTTGGAGGCATCAATTTCATTCAGACACTACAATGCTAATCAAGTCTGTGCTGTTGCCTTAACAACAAAATACATAATAAAGGCAGGTTTTGTCTGTGTAGACGTTCCTTTTGAGGTGTCGGCTACCTTTAACTAAACCGTATTGCTACATAATGGGAATGTTCTTTAGTTCAACAGAAATTATTTTGCTTTGGAGCCTCAAAATCAAATCATAGAGAAATTATTTGAGAATTGGTGGCATCTACTCCTATCTTTTGGAGTAGAGCAAGCTACTGCCGAAAAAGCTTTTACTCATCTAGTTACAGCCTACTCAAGTCAAGGTCGTTATTATCACACCCTAGAACACATCCATCATGTACTAAATACGATACAAACTTTACAAAACCAGGCTCAAGATTTGCCAGCAGTTCAATTTGCTGCCTGGTTTCATGATGTTATTTATGATGCTCAAGCAAAAAACAATGAACAGAACAGTACTATTTATGCTGTTGAAGTCTTAAAATCACTTACTATTTCCCCTCCTACAATTACCAAAGTCTCTACCCTGATTTTGCATACCAAACATCATCAAGCCGAATCAGATGATTTTGATACTCAGATATTGCTGGATGCGGATTTAGCGATTTTAGGTACTCACCCATTAAAGTATAATCAATACGCCCTGGCAATTCGTCAAGAATATGCTTGGTTACCAGATGCAATATATCTGGCAGGTAGAAAGAAGGTTTTGCAACAATTTCTGCAACGGCATCGGATTTACTTTACAGATTTGATGTTCGCAAATTCTGAATCTTCCGCTCGTCACAACCTGGAAGTAGAAATTCAGTTTATCGAGCAGATTTCATAATCAAGTCAATTATAGTATCAAGGATGCGATCGCCTTCCATCGATATGATGTCTTTGCCGTGCAACACGTCCTGAGTAATATGGAAATGAACTAACGATCCAACCAAAATTCTCGCGACAGCCTCTGGATCGGCAATTTTAAGTTCCGGATGAGAAGCTAGATATTGACTCAAAGTCTCAAATATCGGCTTTATCATGGCACGAACGCAAACTTTCGCTAACTCTGGAAAACGAGCCGATTCTCCAATTAGCACGCGCATCAATGCACAATGCTCTTGATCCTCGCGCATCTGCTCTAAAGCTTTGCTTCCTACTTGGCGCAGTACCTGAGATGGCTCTCCTTCTAAGGGTTCATTACCAAAGATAGAATGAAATTTTTTACGTGCTAGCCGCTCAATTAAAGCCTTAAATAGTCCTTCTTTATCTGTAAAGTGGCTGTAAACAGTAGCTTTAGAAACACCAGCTGTTGCTGCTACCCTATCCATACTTGTACCAGCAAAGCCATGCGTTAAAAATTCCTGCATCGCTCCTTGGAGAATTTGTTCAACTTTCTCAACCGAACTCTCACGTTCTATATCAGTTGTTTTTGCACGTACCATTTTTTACTGTTTCCTGCTACTTACCAACCTTTAGCACACTCCACACACTGTTTAATATCCCAGATGATTTAGAGAAAACCGTAGGATTTACGCAAAACTTATATTTAGAAGGTCGGCACTAATAAAGTTAACTTATTAAGGTCGTCATTGGTTATTAGTCATTAATTATTCCCCTTGTCTGTTCATCCCCCCTGCTCCTTCCTTGTTCACTATTAGGGAGAGACACGGACACGATATATATCGTGATATATCGTGCACCGTGTCGGGCTAAGAAAACTGCAAGGAACGAACTAAACTGTATGGTCTAGTTTTTTCTATTGTAGTACTTGTCAAACTAAACTAGTCGGTTTAGTCTAGTATTATTATAAAACTAAACAGTTTAGTTTAATAGCTGAGGGATGCCATGCTGCAACACTCCAAGTTAGAAGGTTCCTTTTCCCCAAAATCAATTTTTCGCCCCTCGATAGCGATCGCAACAATTGCAGTTTTGAGTGCAGTAGGAATTGGTGTGTATACAGTAAAGCAGTCTCGCAGTGCTGAACTGAAGGCGCAACAACAGTTAGTTCAACTACCACAAATCAAAACCGTGACAGCCTTGGGGCGACTTGAGCCAAAGGGAGAGGTGATTAAACTGTCTGCACCTACCTCAGCCGAAGGGAATCGAGTGGAGCAGCTACTGGTAAAAGAAGGAGATACGGTGAAGGCAGGGCAAGTAGTTGCAATTTTAGACAATCGTGATCGCCTCTCCTCAGCCCTAGATGAAGCCAAAGAAGCGGTGCAAGTAGCACAGGCAAATCTGCAAAAGGTTGAAGCTGGTGCCAAGCAGGGTGAAATTCAAGCCCAAAAAGCCGGGATTGCCCGCCTGCAAGTAGAACGAGGCACGGAAATAGCAGCCCAAAAAGCCACTATTGCTCGCCTCCAGGCAGAAAAAGACACGGAAATAGAGGCGCAAAAAGCAACTATTGCTCAGTTGCAAGCAGAACTAGATAACGCCCAAGCAGAATACCAACGCCATCAAACCCTGTATCAAGAAGGAGCGATTTCAGCATCATCACGGGATAGCAAGCGTTTAGTTTGGCAAACTACACAGCAACAGGTAAATCAAGCAAAAGCCAACCTCAGACGTATTCAAACATCCCGACAGCAACAGTTAAGCGAGGCGAAAGCCAACTTAGAGCGTATCCAAGCATCCCGACAACAACAAATTAAGGAAGGGGAAGCTACTTTAGATCAGATTGCCGAAGTGCGCCCTGTAGATGTGGCTGCTGCCCAAGCCGAAGTAAATCAAGCCATTGCTGCCACTAAAAGAGCACAGGCAAATCTGCAACAAGCTTACGTGCGATCGCCTCAAGATGGGCAAGTTTTCAAAATATATACCCGCCCAGGTGAATTAGTTTCCAACGACGGTATTGTCGAGATTGGGCAAAGCCAGCAGATGTATGCGGTAGTAGAAGTTTACCAAAGTGATGTCAATAAAGTACGTCCAGGGCAAAAAGTGCAGATAGATAGCGATTCTCTCCCAGGTAAATTATCCGGAACTGTGGAAAGAATTGGCTGGCAGATCCAGCGACAGAATGTGATCAACAGTGATCCTTCAAGCAATATAGATGCCAGAGTTGTGGAAGTTCACGTTCAACTAGACAATGCATCAAGTCAGAAAGCTGCCAAGTTCACCAATCTGCAAGTACAGGCAGCAATTGAAATTTAAAGACTTTTTTGACTTTATGTACAGACGACATTAATCACATTTCAACTTTTAACTTGGAGCGAAACAACAGTGATTGCATTTATTCAGCAACTACAACGACGCACACCACTGGGATGGCTACAACTGCGCCGCCACAGAAGCCGTTTTTTAGTGGCACTATCGGGTATTGCCTTTGCGGATATGCTGATGTTTATGCAAACGGGGTTTCAGAATGCTTTGTACAACAGTAACACTAGAGTGCATAGCAGCCTAGAGGCAGATATTGTCTTGATTAGTCCCCAGGCGCGGAACTTAGCCTATTTATCTACATTTACCCGGCGGCGGCTGTTCCAGGCAATGGATGTACCGGGTGTGAAATCAGCACAACCGATGTACATCAACACCGTTTCTTGGAAAAATCCCCAAACCCGTAAAGAAACAATGGTTTTGGTGATGGGGTTAAATCCCGACAAACCAGCTTTGAATTTACCAGAAGTTAATAGCCAATTGAATGCCATCAAGCTACCGGATACAGTGTTATTTGATCGCGGTTCTAGGGGAGATTACCAAGAAGCGATCGCTCAAATTGAAGCGGGAAAAACTGTTACTACCGAAATTGAACGACGAACCATTACTGTTAGCGGCTTATTTCAGGTAGGGGCTTCCTTTATTGCTGATGGCACCTTGATTACCAGCGATCAGAACTTTTTACGACTATTTCCCAGGCGAGAAGCAACTAGCGTCAACTTGGGGTTAATTCAAATTGAGCCAGGCTATGACTCGAACCAAGTCAAAACAGCTTTAAAAAGTTATCTTCAGAATGAAAAAGATGTTCAAGTCTTAACTAAAGAAGAATTTATTAACTTTGAAAAGCATTATTGGCAGACAAACACCGCCATCGGTTTTATTTTTAGCTTGGGTGTATCGATGGGGTTTATGGTGGGAGTAATTATTGTTTATCAAGTTCTTTCCACCGATGTTAATGCCCATATGAAAGAATATGCTACTTTCCGAGCGATGGGCTACCAAAATCGTTACTTATTAAGTGTGGTATTTGAAGAGGCCATTATTATGGCAATTTTAGGGTTTATACCTGGATTTACTGTTTCTTTGGGGCTATACACCTTAACAAGAAATGCTACTAATTTGCCACTATATATGACTTTAGGGCGAGCATTGATCGTGCAGTTACTCACTGTAGTTATGTGTATGATTTCTGGAGCTATTGCTACTCGTAAAGTTCTAGAAGCCGATCCGGCAGATATGTTTTAAAAAATGATTAACAGTGCAATTAACTATTAACAATTAACTAATTAATATGGAACCTGCGATCGCTATCCAAAATCTCAATCACTATTTTGGTAAAGGACAACTCCGCAAACAAGTACTATTTGGTATCACCCTGGAGATTAACGCTGGGGAAATTGTGATCATGACAGGGCCTTCTGGTTCTGGTAAAACTACACTACTAACCTTAGTGGGCGGTTTGCGCTCTGCTCAAGAAGGTAGTTTGCGGGTATTGGGAAAAGAACTTTGTGGAGCCAATGACAAACAATTAACACTCGCAAGACGCAGTCACGGCTATATCTTCCAAGCTCATAACTTGCATGGCAGTTTGACAGCACTACAAAACGTCAAGATGGGCTTAGAACTGCACCATAGTCTTTCCCCGCAAGAAATGTATACCAAGGCGGCTGAAATGCTGGAGATGGTAGGATTGGAGAATCGTCTTCATTATTACCCAGATGACTTGTCAGGAGGGCAAAAACAACGGGTTGCGATCGCCCGTGCATTGGTAAGTCATCCCAAAATAGTGCTTGCAGATGAACCTACCGCCGCATTGGATAGTAAATCAGGACGAGATGTCGTAAACTTAATGCAAACACTGGCAAAAGAGCAAAGTTGTACGATTCTTTTAGTCACCCATGATAACCGGATTTTAGATATTGCCGATCGCATTGTGTATATGGAAGACGGCAAGCTAGCGAATGCACCTGTTGCTGCTAGTGTTGGATAGAACAAGTGAAGAAGTCATTTTAAAACACAACTAGATCCCCAATCCTGTTTGGAGCAAATTTTGCAGAGATGTTGCTTCATAGCCAAGCCATAATCCATACTTAGCTGTCAATTGTTAACGTAACTTTTTGTGGCAGTTTTTCAAACTTTTCCCCTCATATTTGCTCGCTGTGTCACACTGGGAGGTGAGAGTTAATTCGGCGACCACGTTTGTTTTTAGTATTGACAGGCTTTTTCCTTTTGGTATTTACAGACTTTTCTCCGAAATCTAAATCTCTACACTCTTATGATTTTGGAGAAAATCTATGTCAGTTTATGTAGGCAATCTTTCTTATGAAGTAACGGAAGATAATTTAAATGCTGTTTTTGCAGAATATGGTTCTGTAAAGCGTGTTCAGCTCCCCGTTGATCGTGAAACAGGTCGTGTGCGCGGCTTTGGATTTGTAGAAATGGGTACAGATGCTGAAGAAAACGCTGCTATTGAAGCTCTTAATGGTGCTGAGTGGATGGGACGCGATCTCAAAGTAAATAAGGCTAGACCTAGAGAAGATAGAGGTTCCTTTGGTGGTAATCGGGGAAACAACAGCTACCGTAATCGCTACTAAGATTTGCTTCATAGATCTAGGTGTTTAAGCTAACCTATTAGCCCAGCAAGTTAATTGGATTTTATAGCGGCTCAGGCATTAATGCTTGAGCTTTTTTATACTAAATTTCGACTAGACGACAAAAACTTACAGCAAATTTCATTTGTTTGAATCACAACTTTTTGTAGGGTAGGTAGCGTGTTTTTGGTGGTTACACGCTAGATGAAGGCAGGTAGGTGACAAAATAGCTGTAAGCTTTAGAAGTAAAAACCCATTCTCTGAAATTTTTCATGTCAGATTCATCTCCTCCCGTCCAACCTGCTGTTCTAATCACTATTATTACTGAAACAGTACTACAAGACCGTATAGTCAAGCTGTTGAAAAGCCATCATGTCAGTGGTTATACCATTAATCAAGTGCAGGGAGAGGGCAGCCACGGAAAACGCATGGGAGACATAGCAGGCTATAACACTAATATTGAAATTAAGACTATTGTTTCATTAGAAGTATCTAATGCTATCCTTTCAGGGCTAAAAGAGGTGCAGGGCAAGCACGCTTTGATTGCTTTCCGACACAATGTAGAAGCCTTTTTTTGAAGCGCAATCTACTACGAACACCATTTTACATAAAATTTTGCATTCCATTAGAGCGATCGCCCCTAATGCAAAGTGTAGATGCTTTGGCAACAGAGGCTTTCCAATCAGGCGATCGCTTACTGGGAAATGAGTGATTGTGAGATTTTTTCGTAATTAGCTGTTTTGAAACATCGGTGTGCTGAGGTAACGTTCCCCAAAGGAAGGCTGAATCATCACAATTAAGCGATCGGCATTTTCTGGACGTTTTGCTATTTGTATAGCTGCGCACAAGTTTGCGCCCGAAGATATACCAGATAATAAACCTTCTTCCTTTGCCAAACGCCGCCCAAATATCATTGCCTCTTCGTCGCTGACTTTTATCACTTCATCAATTAAATCTGTGCGCAGAACTTCCGGCACAAATCCGGCACCAATACCTTGAATTTTATGCGCTCCTGCTTGACCACCAGATAAAACAGGACTATTTTTTGGTTCGACTGCGATCGCCTGGAAATTAGGTTTACGTGATTTGATAACTTCAGCGATGCCAGTAATCGTTCCTCCAGTTCCTACCCCAGCTACAACAATATCTACTTTCCCATCTGTATCCACCCAAATTTCTAGGGCAGTGGTTTCTCTGTGAACTTTTGGATTTGCTGGATTGCGGAATTGTTGCAGCATATACGCATTAGGAGTACTAGCCACAATTTCTTCGGCTTTACGAATTGCTCCTTGCATTCCCTCAGCCTGGGGTGTTAATTCCAAGGCTGCGCCATAAGCTCTCAACATTGCTCGTCTTTCCAAGCTCATGGTTTCAGGCATAGTCAAAATCAAACGATAGCCACGTACCGCCGCTACCATTGCCAGCCCAATTCCCGTATTGCCAGATGTCGGCTCGACTAAAATGCTTTTTGCTGGCTCAATTAACCCTGCTGCTTCTGCCGCCTGTACCATGCTTATAGCAATACGATCTTTTACCGAAGCGGCTGGATTCATGCCTTCCAACTTGACAACAATTCTACCCACACATCCTTCGGCTTGAGGAATTTTATTTAATTGAACTAAAGGAGTTCGTCCAATTAGTTCGCTGATGTCATGAGCGATGCGCATTAATTAACTCCTAAATTACTGCTAGATAGGATACAGAATAAAAAATTAGTAATCTCCCTTTCCCAATAATCCCAATAATTTAGTATCTAATCCCTACTTTTTCTGTTGTCTATTTAATTTGACAATATGAAATATTTCTCTTTTATTAGAGGCTCTTTTGAAGTGCTGTTTATACATTATTAATTTGACTGATTCACTAAATATTGTAAAAACTTATTACATTGTTTACTAAAAACTTTAACAATATCTTTAAGTTTATTATTAGCTGATCTGAGTTTGACATTATAGGATATTTTTATATTTTTATTGTTTCTATAATCTACATTCACTTTGTAATAGTTTGTTGACTATACAAACTTTCTCCATAAAATAAAATACATTTTTTTCCAAATTATTTTTACTAGAGTCAAAACTTGAGAAAAGCCTCATTTCTCGCTTCTTATAGTTTCTAATGAGTACATCAATGCCAGCACCCTACCTCAAAAATAAGGGTACCCACACCCCTAAAATACTAGTACCCATACCCCAAAAAATTTTTTGAATGTAGACAAGATGGAAATTACAGGTTTTGAGTACAAGCTTAATTAATTTAATAATTCTTGATCCAGGGATGAAAAACTATTCCCTTTTGAGGTGGCTGCTATAAAACCTATAGGATTTACGCAGAGATTCCCCTCTATCCCCCCTGCAAAGGGGGGACTTCTTAAGCCCCCACAACTACAAGATAAGATTAAAGGCTTTAAAGGCGTAAGTTCAGTTCTCAAGTTCTAGCTTTATTATCAATGGAGAGGAATTTTGTTAATAATGTGTGTATCAAAAGTTCGTCTCCTACACGAAAAGATGCTATCTGAGTACACAATGGCTTAACTTCTGGGTGTGCATACCTGAATTAAGATTTCTGAGGCATAGCCTACAGATGTAAGCAAACTTACATTAATTCTAAAAGAGACTATCTGACAGGGTGCATACTGCCGAGTTCAGGAGAGCCAACATGAAATTAAAAATTTTAAAGTTTTTGACAGTTAGTTTGTTAACATTAATAGTGCTTTCTCCAGAGCTAGTAGTATTAAGCGTGGTTTGGGAGCAACATATGCAGCTAGTAGAAACACAAAATTTCATGTGTGAAAAGAATCCTAGCATTGCTTCTAGTCAAAACGCTCCCGCAATGATTTTTCAACAAGAACGTAAAAAATCTACTCAAGATTTAGTTGGTATTAAAATATTTGATACCAACTTATTAAAATCACAATTATTTCTTATTCAATTATATAAATATAAAATTATCAGTTTCTTTAAATGGTTTTTTTTACTGTTCCCTATTTGTCTAGGCATATTAATTTTTTTATATGACAGGTACTTGGTTTATCGCGCTACAGTTTTTCAACGACAAGTAGATATACTAGAGAAATTGTGGCATGAAAGTATTGAACAATAGTTTATTTGCAAGAAAAAATGACACTAACAGAAGAACGCCAGAATCAATATTTTGAATTGATTGATAAATTACTCAAATGTCCTAATGGGGAAGAACCAGAAATTTTGGAAGCCCAACCAGAGTTAATTGATGCAGGTTTAATACAAACAATACTACAAGTGGCAACTGTATTTGCACATCAAGGTAATGAAGAAGGAGCAAAATTTTTAATTCATATTGCTCGTGAATTATCTAAAGAATTGGGTTTGTATCCTGAAGTTCCAAATAAGGAGTAAAAAATAGGAGTAACAATGCTACTGACCGCAACTGATGCAGGACGAATTGCTTTAGAATTTATCTTAGCTGAGTGGAATATCTTAGAAGAAGATAGGGAGTGGTTTGTAATTATTAGCTCTCGTCTTGTTGGTCAGAGTTGGTACATTGTAGAATTGGCTATAGAAGGCTTTCCTGATCGATGGTATGTCCAAGTCTACGATACAGGAGAGTGCGATCCAAATTATACATTTCTCTCACCTATTTCTGGCTCAGAAGGATATATAGACCTGACAAATATTCCACATCTAGTCGCAGAAGTTTTAGTATCAGAGCGCAATTCTCGATAAGTAAAATTTATAGTCTCATCTTAAAATTCACAATTTGTGTTTGCTCAAAAACATTCCTGAAAATTGTGAATTTTATTTTATAAATATAAAAGTAGATAATTATAGAAAATCTTATACTTGCTTTTTTTAAGCATAATCACTTCAGATATTACTGCCCTATAGATAGATTCCTGAGGCTTTGAATTTATATCCATAATTTTATAGTATTTGAGTACTTTAAAAACTAAAATAAATACAAATATATAAGTATAAAAATGGCAAAGTTTGTTTTTAATTGACAATTCACTTTTCCAATTTTCAAGAATTATTTAATGAATTTAGCTCTTTTTTGCTAAAATTAAAATATATAAATAAATGGTTTTTTCCGTCCAAAAAGTCAGCTTTGTATGACAAATTTATGCTATATTTAAATATGTAATCAACCCTACAAAATTTAGATTTTGTCATGATTAGAGAAGATATCTTGGCAAAAGAATTCATCAGGGTCGTCGGTAAATATTACCCAAAAATTGGAGAATTATTGGATGGCTGTCATGTAAAAGTCATCACTAATTATTGGGGACGACCTCCTAAGCGCTTGCGATACATAGGAATTTATTGTTCTGATGAAATGATGCCCCATGTGCAAGCTCATAAAGAAGTACTACGAGAATTAGCAGACAATATGGGGTTAGTTCAGGTAGTCTTCTTAAATGCCTCGCGATTGTTGCGCGATCCAATGTCGAAGATTAAGCAGGCAGATCCACGCTTGTGGTTAGATTTGCACTGGGTTGCAACATAAGAACATAAGGCGATCGCAATGAGAACCGGACTATTTTGCAATTACGAAAATCATCATCAAGATGCTCGTCGCGCCATTCAAGAACAAGTCGCCCTCGTAAAACACGTGGAAAGCTTGGGTTTTGATGAGGCGTGGGTGACGGAACAACATTTCAATGAATCCAATCTCAGTCCATCAATCTTAGTATTGATGGCACACCTAGCGGGCGTAACTTCAACGATCCGGTTAGGCTCGGCGGCGGTATTGCTGGCTTTTCACAACCCGATTCGAGTTGCAGAAGACATTGCTACACTCGATCATCTGTGTGGTGGGCGACTTGCCTTCGGGATAGCCAAAGGAGGGCCTTTTCCCGAACACAACAAGCATTTTGCCATACCCATGAGTGAATCTCGTGCCAAAACCTTAGAGGCGATGGCATTGATTCATAAGCTGTTGTATGAAACTGACGTATCGTTTGACGGGAAATACTATCATTGCGATCGCGTCACCATTTTCCCCAAACCCTTGCAGAAAAACATACCTGTGTATGTAGCAAGCGGTGATGAACAGGGCATAGCCTTTGCTGCCCAACATTCGTTTGGTTTAATGGGAGGGCCACCATTTTCACTGGAGAGATTGAAAAATACTGTTGCTAAGTATCGGACAATTAATTCTAGTGATTCGGAAAAATTAATGTTGGCACGCTTCTTTTTCGTTGCTAAAACTTATGAAGAAGCCGTGAGCGAGGCTTTGCCCTTCATCTGCAAATTCAGCCAAAAAATGAAAGCTAATGCTGCTGTGGTGATGCAAAATAACGGTAATCAACAACAAAAACCGTTTGACCGCAACAACATTTGTTTTGATGAGGACTATCTAATTGAAAATTCAATAATTGGTGATGTAGCAACTTGTCGCGACAAAATCAAACTCTTTCAGGATGAACTAAATTTAGATGCACTAGCACTTAAACCCTCATCTTTGAATGTGCAAAAAAATCTGGAAAGTTTGACACGCTACAACCAAGAAATCCGGAATTATGTCTGAAATGGTTAATTATTAATGGTTAATAGCTAATGGCTAATTAAAATGAACAAGTACCAATTAGCAATTAATAAATCTTGTAGAAAGTGCTGGTATTATGAATAAACCCTTCTTACATCCAGATGATAGACCACCAACTGAGGTGACGCAACAGGATAGAATGCTACATCTGGAACTAGAGCAATCTATTGGTTCATGCTTTTATCAAGCGTGCGATCGCATTACGCAAGTACTGTTGTCTCAATGTCAGTGGTATCTAATTACAGATGCTAACAGCATGAAATTAGTAATCGACTGTCCCGACATAGTAACTTATTGGCACATCGTCAACAATATTACCCAGATTGGAACGAAGCTAGAAAAGTATAGTAGTGACGCAAAAATCCGCGTTTATCCGCCATCTGGTAAAGGAATGCCATTTGAAATCAGCGTCAATGAAATTTCGGCTTATCGAGATTGGCTGTAACTTAACCTGTTTTGCTCTTAACTTGCTAAGTCTTGTTTTCAAACGTTACAACTTTTATTAAATTTTGCATTGCTCTCAAGATTAACCCAGCGTTGTTTCCCCCGCTAATTGAGTCTACCGCGATCGCCGGACGGCTGAAATCAGAAATTGCCGCTCGCGTGGGACTACCTGTGGTTGCAGGCGGAGGCGACAATGCGGCAGCAGCGATTGGTTTGGGCATTTCATCGAGCAATCTTAACCGGGGCAGTTTGAGTATTGGCACCTCAGGAGTTATCTTTGCACCCTACGATCGCCCAATTCCCGATTCAGAAGGGCGGGTGCATTTGTTCTGTCATGTGGATGGCGGGTATCATCTCTTGGGAGTGACACTGGCAGCTAGCGGTTCGCTGTGTTGGTACCGAGATACATTTGCACCAAATATTCCTTACACCAATTTGATGAATATGGCAGAAAGTTCACTACCTGGTGCTCGTGGTGTGCTATTTTTGCCCCACCTCTCAGGAGAACGCAGTCCTTACCTCGATCCTGATACTCGCGGTGCCTTTGTGAATCTGTCATTAGCTCATACGCAGGCAGATAGTAAGTCGTGCTGTTTTGGAGGGCGTTGCATTTAGTTTGCGGCAAGTATTGGAGATAATTAGTGCGATCGCTCCTGATCACCAACGTTAGCAACAGGTGGAGGCGCAAGATCCACCATCTGGTTACCAATTTTGGCAGATATTTTGCAAATAGAACTTATTGCTCCCAAAGCCGAAGAAGGAGCCGCTTACGGAGCAGCAATTTTAGCAATGGTGGGGGTTGGTGCATATCCCAATTTAGAAGCTGCATTCAAGATGTTGCCACAGGATCGCAATGTAGTACAGCCGCAAGAAAACTCTGTGTATGAAGCAGGGTTTAAGCGATTTAAGTTATTATATGATGCGCTTCAAGCTGTTCGTTAATATATAAAGTTTATTTCACCGCGTTTTTGTAAAGGGCAATCGCTGAGATGAAGTCTTGAATTCCATTTTGATTATTAAAGTACTATCTTCTATCGTAGATTACGACCGACAAAATAAATTTCGGATATATCGATCAATTCCTAGTTTTAGCGAATATTTATAATATTTATTAGTCAAACAGGATGAACTTTTTGTCGAACGCTATAGCAAGCAAACTCAAGGTTCGGGTTTTCAGCCTAGAGCGATCGCAATATCCGTACTATTATCAAAAAAGAATTCACAAGGGAAGAGTTAGAGAAGGAAATAAAGAAGGTGGGGAAGAATTTACTTCAATCACTTCCTCACCTCCCTGTCCCCGTGTTATGTTTATTTCCCGTTCCCTGTTCTCTAATCCCTATTATCATAATGTCTATTCTTAAAGAAACTAATAATGCCTTAATTGTGGGTGCAAGCCAAGGTATTGGTTTGGGTTTTGTAAAAAAATTACTGCAATTGGACAATATCGCCCGTATTTATGCAACCTATCGCCATCAGGAGTCGGCTTCTGAGTTAATTGCACTCATGGATGAGCATCCCGAGAGATTAGTTTGCTTGTCAGTCGATATTACAGATGAAGTGCAAATATCAAAATGTGTAGAACAACTGCGTGCAGAGATAGATAAATTACATCTGGTAATTAACTGCGTGGGAATACTGCATGAAGGGACGTTGCAACCAGAAAAAAGCCTCAGACAAATTAATTCCGAACAGTTAGTACGCTATTTCCAGGTTAATAGTATTGGTGCTGTGCTGCTTGCCAAACACCTATTGCCATTATTTCGACATAACGATAAAAGCATTTTTGCTAGTATTTCTGCCAAAGTCGGCAGTATTGGCGATAACCAACTTGGTGGATGGTACGGTTATCGTGCCTCCAAAGCTGCACTAAATATGTTTATGCGAAACGTAGCGATAGAATATGGCAGAACGAGTCCAAAGACAATAGTTGTCACATTGCATCCTGGTACAACTGATACACGTCTTTCTCAACCTTTTCAAAAAAATGTACCTGCCGAAAAATTATTTTCCGTAGAACGTACAGTTAGCCAATTACTTACTGTGATAGAAAAGCTACAGTCAGATGATAGCGGGCAGTTTTTTTCTTGGAATGGTAGTCGCTTACCGTGGTAAATTACTTAACTTTATAGAAACGTAGGGGCGATCGCTTCCTTATCGTTAACTTCCATTAAAAAAATCTATGGCTCGGTGACAACTGGAACTAACTGGAAATTTTTAATTTTAGAAGGAACTACTGTTTATATTGATGCAATTGAATACTACATCAAAGAAGTTGATAAAATTTTAGGAATATTACTGCAACCTTTTCAGCCTACTTTGACTCCTGTTTAAGTAGAAGGCAGATGGTAAAGGGCAGATGGCAGAAGACACGAGCGGTTTGTCGGAGACATCGCTTGTCCAATTAACTCGCTAATTTGCGCTGCATTCTCGGAGAAATTACGCGTAGCAGCATTGCAGAAACGAGCGAAATTACCAACGGCAAATATATAAACATTGACTGGGAAATTCTCAGACTAAATTCCAGTGTAAAACCAAGCCAAAAATAGTACATTCCCGCAGTATGCAAAATCTTCCAAGCACGTTGACTTAATAAAGCTGCCGGACGCTCGAACGATGTTACAGTCATAGCTACAAGGAAGATATAACCCAAGATTCCCAAAGGATCAAATTTTGGGTGAGCGCCAGAAGTGACAAACCATAATCCAGTCCAAGCGATCGCATGATAAGTATGGGAGAGTGCAAACGATAATCCCAAATAGCGGCGATTTTTTAAAAGCCATGTGCTGATTGGGCTTAACCAAATTCTTCGCAACGCAGAACCAACAAAAGCACAGAGAAATAAAATACATGATGTTCTAGCAGTTGCTCGTATCGCCATCCGCATACCTTGTTCGTCAATACCATGCATAAGCCAGATTGCAGCAACCATCGTACCAATTGCCAACGCAGACAAACCAACGATCCGCCATCCCTGTATACTTCTCATGCTTTGCTATCCTTTGAGTAAATTGCTCATAGGTACAAAGTTTAGCGATCGCCTTTTGCTCCAGTCTTGTCTATTCTTCCGAAAAATGTTCTAATCTTCTGCAAATTTCAAGCTAGACAGTCAAGTGATAAAACACACAACAAGCGAATGAAAACTGTCTTTCCTTCTGCCTCTTTGCAGTCGCACTCGACGCGCTTAACCCACGCGCTGCTCTCTACCTTCTGCCTTTTTCAAAACAGCTTTCTATATGCCTTGGGTGTAGTTTTGGTTAGTTGACGAAATACTCTTGTAAAATGGCTTTGATTTTGAAAACCCACTTGTTGGCAAATTTCTACAAGCGTCAAATCTTGCTTGAGCAATAACTGCTTTGCTCTGTCTATTCGGCATTTCATCACGTACTGATGTGGAGACAACCCTGTAGATTGTTTGAATAAACTAGCAAAATAATGCGGACTCATGTGAACTATGCCACTCAATTGTGCCAAATTTAAATCTTGCTCTAGATTTTCATTTATATAACCAAGCACTTCTCGGAGTTTATATTTCGGCAATCCACCCGAATAGTTTATTATCTGTTGTTGCTGTGACGAGTATCGCCTCACTAAATGGGCAGAAAGTGCTGTTACCATTGACTCTAAATAAAGCCGACAGCCTGTATCTCCTGCTTCTAACTCTGCTTTTAGTGCTAGCCCCAGATGTTGAATTAATGGATCGCATAACTGCCACTGCGGTACAAGCTCGACTTGCTCTACATCCACAGATTCAGAAGCTACACGCGTCAACATCGCAGGTTCAACAAATAATTCTAGTAATGGAACTTCCCGATCAAGTTTGCTTCTGGGAAAAAGTTCAGTGGCTGGGAAAATAGCTATTTCACCCTGAGCATAATCTACATCCTGCCAACGTCCATTCAGCATATAGCTAGCCCGAAAATCATCTAAAGCAATCACGATAAAATGCTGCCCTAAGTAAGTTGCAGGCATTTCGTCATTAGCAGGTTCCAACTCACAGATGAGGTGCAAGCCATCACATCCCGCCTCTAACAAGTGTAAATGTTGGGGAGGTTCATTTTTAGACACGGTTGGCATCAACTTTGAGTGACTGATTTTAATTTATCAGCTGCGATCGCCTAACTCAAAATCCCTGCTAAATCAAGCACAAATCCAGGTAAAATATCATCTCCTGACAAACTGCGCATATAAGCGATCGCCTATAAAGCTACACACCCACGACATGGTATGCTTTGGTTTCAACAAGCGAACCAAAATCAGGGTAAATATAAATAGTCGATTTGAAAGCAAAAATCATCCATAAAACCCGCCTCTACAAATGACAAATGACTATTGACAAATGACTAAAACCATCGTTGTCAAAATCGGAACTTCCAGTCTAACTCAACCAGAAACTGGACAACTGGCACTTTCCACGATCGCTACCTTAGCAGAAACTCTTTCGCAGTTACGGCAACAGGGACATCGGGTGATTTTGGTGTCTTCTGGTGCGGTTGGGGTAGGTTGTGCGCGTTTAGGTTTAACAGAAAAACCGAAAGCGATCGCTCTCAAACAAGCAGTAGCCGCAGTTGGGCAAGGGCGATTAATCCGGGTATACGACGATTTATTTACTACCTTGCAACAACCAATTGCTCAAGTATTGCTGACGCGCAGTGACTTAGTACAGCGCAGTCGCTATCTCAATGTCTATAACACCTTTAAGGAATTGTTGGAATTAGGCATAATTCCTGTGGTGAACGAGAATGATACGGTAGCGGTAGAGGAATTAAAATTTGGGGACAATGACACTCTTTCAGCTTTAGTTGCTAGTCTAGTCCACGCGGATTGGCTATTTTTACTCACTGATGTAGATCGGCTTTACTCCGCCGATCCCCGTTCTGTACCGGATGCACAACCAATTAGTTTGGTTAGTAGTATTAAAGAATTGGAAGAATTACAGGTAAAAACAGGTGCTCAAGGCTCCCAGTGGGGTACTGGTGGCATGGTGACAAAAATTTCTGCTGCTCGCATTGCTACAGCTGCTGGTGTGCGTACCGTCATTACTGAAGGAAAATATCCCCGAAAAATAGAACAAATTTTACAAGGAGAAGCTATTGGTACTCACTTTGAAGCACAGCCAGAGCCAACTTCTGCTCGTAAACGCTGGATAGCCTACGGTGTAGTTCCTTCGGGAAGATTGTATTTAGATGAGGGAGCAGTGGTAGCAATTTCTCAAGCAGGTAAGTCTTTGCTAGCTGCTGGCATTACCGCCGTCGAAGGGGAATTTGATAGCCAAGATGCTGTGCAATTGTGCGATCGCAGTGGGAAAGAAGTTGCCAGAGGACTTGTGAATTACAACAGTATAGAACTCCAACAGATTCGCGGACGTCGCTCAAGTGAAATTCCTATAATTTTAGGATATGAAGGTGCGGAGACTGTGATTCACCGGGATAATCTGGTTTTAACCTGAACTAGCTTAGTTTAGACTTCGCGCTGCTTCACCAGAACGCATGAAAAATCCCTTCACCTGTTCCCTGTTTCCTGACGAAGAATTAGCCAAGCTGCAAACAGCTAAAAATGCTGAGATTGTATCAAACTATGTTCAGCGCTTTTATTCAGAGTGGCATTAGTTTTCAAGCGATCGCTTTATTAATGACCTTAACAAATTTGTTAGTGCTATTTGTGTTATCCGCAACTAAATGCTAAACTACAACGTCCTAAAAATTTGTTATATTTTACGTCTAATTTGCCCATCTATCATGTGAGTGGAGTTTTCTATTATGTCTGGTGATGCAATCACTCAACCCGAATTAATAGATAACAAAGCCAATGAGCGTCAAATTCTGAGTGTAAAAGAATTAAGGATTTTAAGTGATCGCTCTAATCATCAAGGGTTGGTACAACTAGCTGGACATTTAACAATCACTGGATGTAGTGGCTACCTTTGGGCGACGAACTTTGGTAATTGGGCGCTAGCAATATCAGCACTGGTAGTATACGGCTTTAGTTTTGCTTCTATGTTTGCACCTATGCACGAATGTGTTCATAGAACTCCTTTTACTAACAATCGTTTGAATGACGCTATTGCTTGGTGTGCAGGTGTCCTCTCGTTTTATAACAGCACATTCTACCGTTACTACCACAAATGGCACCACCTTTACACTCGTGTTCCCGGCAAAGATCCGGAACTAACTGATATGAAGCCAAGCAACTTAGGTAGATACTTGTTAATAATTAGCGGTTTGCCTTGGTGGTTCGGAAAGATACGCGGACATTTTCGTGCTGCATTCGGTCAACTTGATGATTGTCCATTTATACCAGAAAAAGCACAAAAAGAAGTTATTTGCTCAACTCGCTGGCAATTAGCTACTTATATAGTTGCGATCGCTATTTCATTTACAGTTAATCAGCCTTGGTTTGTACTCTATTGGCTGCTGCCACTGGTTGTAGGGCAGCCGATTCTGCGTTTTATTCTGCTGGCAGAACACACAAGTTGCACTCTTGATGCCAATCTACTTACAAATACGCGTACCACATTAACGCTTTGGCCTGTGCAATTTTTAATGTGGAATATGCCCTTTCATGCAGAACACCATTTATACCCATCTATTCCTTTCCATGCATTGCCAAAAGCTCATCAGCAGTTAAAAGCACATTTTTTACATATCGAGCTTGGCTATGTAAAAGTTAACCGGGATATTGTCACTAAATTAGGGCAGTCGGCATTCTGACAAACACTTTAAATAATAATGGCTCAGGAAAACTTTCGGCTTCTACATAATGTGATTTACTCACTAAATCTACAGCAGATTTTTATACTACCGTTGAAGCAACTTCTTACAGAGTGCATACAATATGAATTAGTTAATTGTCATGCTTTACTTATTCCATCAGACAGATGAATGTATAACTGCTGGCTATGCTAGATTATACCCGACTCATACTATCACTCATACTATCCATGATTGTGCCTGAACTTAGTTTTGCGAGCTATTGTTTCCACCCATAGCTAATCTGTTCAATACACTTTTGAAACTTGTGTGATTCATATGCCTACCATATCTGTAATTATCCCTGCCTATAACGCCGAGAACACAATAATCGATACAATTACCTCCGTTCAGAAACAAACTTTTTCTGACTTTGAATTAATTGTGATCAATGATGGTTCAAAAGATAGAACTCTCAAGCTACTGAACGAGATACAAGATAGTCGTCTCAAAGTTTTCTCCTATAGAAATGGAGGCTTATCAACAGCTCGCAACCGTGGTATCTCTCATGCAACAGGGGAATTTATTGCTTTTCTTGATGCTGATGATTTGTGGACAATTGATAAGTTAGAACTTCAGTTAGAAGCTTTGCAGAAAAGTCCAGAAGCAGGAGTTGCCTATAGCTGGAGTTATTTCATGGATGAAAAAAATGAGTATTGCAGTACAGATAAACCTATATTATTTCAAGGAAATGTTTTTGCTGATTTATTGAAATGGAATTTCATTGCAAGTGGTTCAAATCCTCTAATTCGTAGACAAGCAATTGAGTCTGTCGGAGAATTTGAAACATCGTTGTCAAGAGCTGAGGATTGGGATTATTGGTTACGTTTAGCTGCAAAATGGTCATTTGTTGTAGTCCCCAAACCACAAGTTTTTTATCGTCAATCTTCTAGTTCAATGTCATCTCAAGTTGAATTGATGGAAGACTGTCAATTTAAAGTTTTGGAGCGAGCTTTCCAGATAGCCCCAGCAGAATTGCAAAGGCTTAAACAACCTAGTTTTGCTCATGTTTATCGTTATTCAAGCAAGCTTTGCTTAACAAGAATTCCAGGTAAAGAAGGAGTAAAAAAAGCTAGTCAAAAATTGCGTAAAGCAATCCAGCTAAATCCAAAAATCCTACTTCAAATAGAAACTCAAAAGTTAATTATTAAATTGCTGTTCAAAAAAATACTTACCCCCAATATCTCTGAATACTTGCTTCAAAGTATTAGTAAAATTCGTGCTACTGAAGTTCAAAAATTAAATATCTAGTCCTTATCCCTCACAGCAACAACAACCCTGTGGCTTTTTATTTGAGCAGATAGCACTGCATCCAGAGTTATACTGCAAAAATCGAGAAAATCTTACACACTGCCAAAATAGCCAAGTTAATAAACATTTGGAATTAGCGAACAGTATCTTAATAACTACTGAGGATTCTCAATAATCCACAAATAACAAAGTCAAACACTCCCTCCATTAAGCTACCGTGTATACACAAGTATATTTTTCTCATTACCATGCTCTGCATGGTAATGAAAGTTGGAAGGCTCCGCCTCCTTTTCAGGCAGAGCCTCAATCATGGTTTCCCAGGCTCCAGCCTGGGAAAGAGAAAAAATGGGAAGGTTGTAAAACTAGCGTCAACTAGCGTGGAGTGCCGAATAGTACAGGTAGGTAAAGTACTTTACCCAATTCTCGTGAACAGGGATTGAGTTCAATTAGTAGAATAGGAACAATTAACACTTTTTGTTCCTGGAGTATAATACTCAGTTTTTTTGTACATACTAATAATGCTGCTGCCAACTATAAAAAACTTACCTTGTTGCTCACTTTTAGAGAACTGCAAATGCGGGTATTCAATGGCTAATTCTTCAGCAGTCATGGCTTTTGCATCCATCCCATTTGGCAAAACTCCGGTAGAACCGATATAGAACACCAAAGGGCAAACTTGCTCGCGGTAGATTTTATCTACAATCTCTTTGAGCTTGGCATTGGCTGCAAACATTGCTGCAACTAAATTCTCTTTGCTGCCACTCTTACCGTGACGGTATTCTTGTAATATCTGCACCAAGCGATCGCCTCTGACTTCCGTCAGAATATTGGCAACAATACCATTATTCTCAAGTCCGAGAAAATCGTCAAAAATTGGTTTCATGAACTCATCCACCTTAGTAATTTTCGTACGGGAAGATAATAGCCTCTGCCTAAAACCAATATTTTCATGAAAAGCCAATTTCAAGGTGGGTTTTTGGAAAACTTTTTTACTTCCTCGCTCATAAACTCGATACATTCTATTAAGGAATTTGTTGGCAGGATACAGTTTATTCAGATTGAGAATTTCTTTGCTGCCGATTTCAATTTTATAGCTTAAGCGTGTATCTACTTTACCTTTTGTAAGAGCTTCTTGTAAATCGGTGTAATCATTAGTTGTTGGAAAGTTGATATAAGTATTTCTTGAAAGCTCATGCTTTTTTAGCTCTAACAACTGTTCTGGAACGAAAATATCTGATTCTTCTTTTAAAAACGCAGAAAGAATACTAGAAATTACTTTTATTTCTGCAAGTTGCTCAAATAAACCATCAATATTCCCGTAATACCTACTCAAAGGTAAAAGAGGTAACTTATCTAATTGAATTGTGTATTCACGGTGAAAATCATATGCTTCTGCATCCAGTACACCTTTTTCTTTAAGTAAAGCAAATGTTTTTCTACTATTAATTTTGACTTGTAGTGACTTGATATTCAATTGACCGTCACTCACAATAGTGTAATTTTTAAAATTAGTTAGTTCATTTACTAGTAAACCTGCAACCTCAAGTATTGGTGTTTTATCCTCTACCTTGACAAGTCTAACTTTATGAGTAACGAGCATATTAATAGTAGCAGTATTGCGGTTGAATTCAAATGAACCCATACCAACATACTTGCAATTATCTATATCTTCCGTCCTGAGCCACGGCGTGATAATTTTGCCATTTTCATCTCTATAACCATTAACACGCTTGACACTTGTGCGTTGATAATGTTCCTGTAATTGGTTATGATTAATAATAATATTGTCTTGATGTTCTTCAAAAATTTTGATGAGTTCTAGTAAAGAAAAAGTGTTGTCTGTTGTAATATTCGTTGCTTGTTTATGCATATTTTTATCTACTCCAATTTCAGACTTCAAATTGATCTGAGATTTTATGACAGTGTCTATAATGATTTCCAACTGTTTGAAAAGCTTAAAATATTGAGGTTAAATAAACCAAAATATATTCACTAACAGTTATGCCAACTAACTGTCAAAAATACTATATCAAATACATTAATTGTGTAGTGATTGACTTAGTAAGGTTTGTCTACCCTAGAGATTACCTGATCAATTCCTATTATAGTATAAATGTACTAACAAGTCAAATATTCGTATTTGTAAAGGTGTAGCACACGCTACCAGCTACTACTTCTAAAAGAAAAATGCGTTAAGAATATAGTTCGTAACGCACTAATTTATAGATTAAAGTTGAGCCTCAAATTTGGCTCTAGTAGAAATGTATGTTCAAGGATTATTTTCAAAATATCAATAATTTTAAACACAGCTTGATTGTTGAGCGCAGTGGCATAATCGCTATTGATGCAATTGTCTCCATACTCGTTCTGGTGTCATCGGAAGTTGGCGTAATCTGATACCTGTAGCATGGGCAACAGCATTGGCGATCGCAGGTGCTGTACAATTAGTAGTTATTTCACCCACACCTTTAGCACCAAAAGGCCCATAAGGATCAGCTTTTTCTACAAGAAAAACTTCTATTGGTGGAATATCACTAGCTGTGGGAATGCGATAGTTTCGCAAATTTGAATTAATAATTCTTCCTTGTTCATCAAATAGCAACTCTTCAGTTAATGCATAGCCAATTCCCATTGCAATTCCACCAATGGCTTGTCCGTGACAAATTCTGGGATTTATCGCTTTGCCGATGTCAATAGCTTGCACACATCGTAAAACTTCAATTTTTCCTGTCTCTTTATCAACTTCTACTTCTACACCTTGCACAGCAAAAGTTAAAGTTGCTGCATCTGCTGCATAAGATACTTCAACAGCAACTAAATCCTCTTCATTTATATTTATTTCATCTTGGTGACTTAGCGGTTCATTTCTTAACTTATCTATCAATTTTTCTGCCGCCAACTTTACAGCTTGTCCAGAAATATACAAAGTAGCAGATGCGTAAGAACCTGCATCAAAAGGAGTTTCTTTCGTATCACCAGAAACAATATTTATATCAGTAACTTCTACATCTAAAACTTCTGCTACTATTTGCCGAAGTGTTGTGTCTGAACCAGTACCAACATCTACCGAACCAGTTCTTAACTCATATTTTCCATTACGTAAAAGTGATAGCTTGGCGCTAGCTACGTGGATTTTACATAAACCGCTACCTTGCATAGAAACTGCAAACCCTACTCCACGAGAGCGAGAGCTTTCTACTAATGGTAGTGTTCCAGGAATATAACCTAATGCCTGTGTAACTTTTTCAAAACATTCTCGAACAGCATAGCTTCCAATTAAATTAAAATGGTCTGCTGAAGACTGTCCTAAATTAATCACATCTCCAGGACAAATAATATTTTTTAATCTGATTTCAATTGGATCTATACCCAGTTGCTTGGCAATTTCATCTATTTGACTTTCCATTGCAAAAGTACCTTGAGTAGCACCATAGCCGCGAAATGCTCCAGCTGGCATTGTATTTGTGTAGACGGCAAATCCTTGAAATCTTTTATTTGGACAACGGTACAAACCTAGCGCAATATACCCTGATAAAAATACTACAGTTTGACCATGATTGCCGTAAGCACCTGTGTTACCAACTACTTCTATTTCTTGAGCTACAAATGTACCATCTAGCTTTACTCCACTTTTAATTTTGATTGTCATTGCATGACGACTATTTGTAGCTGTAAATTCTTCATGTCTAGTAAATTCCCATTGCACTGGTTTGCCTGTAGAAAGGGTAGCAAAAGCGCAAATATCTTCCGATAAAATTTCTTGTTTGTTGCCAAATCCACCACCTAATTGAGTTTTATAAACACGAACTTTTTCTTGTGGTAAATTAAAAATTTGGCAAAGTAAACGTTGGCAGTGAAATGGAACTTGAGTACTAGAACGAACAACTAACGTTCCATCCGCTTCTAACCAACTTATAGTCACATGAGGTTCGAGATGAACGTGTTGTACTGCTGGCAGATGATAGGTATTTTCTAAAATTAAATCTGCTTGTGCAAAACCTTTTTCAATATCACCAGATTCAAGAAAAATTTGTCCTGCTATGTTGCGATTTTTATCTGGAATTTGTGACGATTCTGATTCATCATGAATGATGAGGTTACTATCATTCATGGCTGTAATCGGATCAAGAACGTGAGGTAAAATTTCGTAATCGACTTCAATTAATTGACAAGCTTGTTCAGCAATGGCTATTGACTGGGCAACTACAGCTGCAACGCGATCGCCCACAAACCGCACTTTATGATCTAATAAATAGTGGTCGAGGGGATCAGGAACTGGTTCGGCGTGACCAGCAGTGGTGTAAGCTATTCTGGGGACATCTTCATGGGTAAAAATGGCAACGACGCCAGGTAGTGCTTTCGCTGCTTCAGTATTAATTTTGCGGATACGGGCGTGAGGATGAGGCGATCGCAGTACTTTCAGATGTAGTAAACCAGGTGGTACAAAATCTGCGGTGTAGGATGCTTTGCCAGTGACAATTGCTGTACCATCTTGCTTGGGAATATTTTGTCCGACAATTCTTTTTTGGTTGCATCCATCTTGCTCTATCACCTCTAAAGAGCCACAAGCAAGTAAAATACTATTAATAATGGCTTGGTATCCAGTACAACGACAGAGATTACCTTTTAACGCTAAACGTAGTTCCTGTTCTGATGAATAAGACAACTTTGTCGCACTCATAATCATACCTGGAGTGCAAAAACCGCATTGAAATCCTTGTGCTTGTAGAAATGCTTGCTGCATCGGCATGAGTTTGCCATCTACTGATAACCCTTCTATTGTCGTCACCTCTTGGTTGGCAATTCGCATGGCAGGGTAAATGCAGCTATGCACTGGTACATCATTTACCCAAACTGTACATCCACCACAATCTCCAGAATCACAAACACGATGAACACCAAACCAACCAAGTTGTCTTAGTACAGTCAATAGACTGCTTCCCGGATTGCAAGTTGCTGTAAAAGTTTGGTGATTAACCCGAAAATTTAATAATTCTTCCATGTCGGATTTTACATTTTTAATTGTTGTAGCGATCGCTTAATTAAAACTTGTGTTACCTCACGGCGATAAACAGAACTTGCCTTAGCATCATCAATAAAATTTATTCCTTGTAGAAACCGAAAATCTTGTATTTTTTGCTCATCATGCAAATTTAGCAGCATCGGTGCACTGACACTCGCAGCGAGCGCGCATCGTAGTTGTAAATTATCTGGATTACAAGCGCTCACTACTATTGCTAATGCTGGATCGCTTGCTGCAATACCAATACGCTGATAATTCACTTGCCATTTTAAATTTTCAACAGGAATTAAAACTCGCCTCAATATTTCTTGTGGTTGCAAAATTGTCTGGCGATAACCAACTTGAAATTCCTTTGCTGATACTAGGCGCGTTTCTCCTTTTAAATTCCAAATTTCATACTTTGCGTCTAATACCACCATTAAAGGTGCAAAGGTTCCAACAGATAGCGCCAGACAAATATTACCTCCTATTGTTGCCATATTAATGACTTTCATAGAAGCTGAAAGTGCAGACACAGCACTTTTTAATCCTTCTACTGCTCGCCACTCCGGCAGCCATGTATACTGCAATAATTTACTTAACGGACAGCTTGCACCAATCGATAATACCATCTTCTTTTGTATAGGAGCCTCGAAAGAATGTAATTCATTAATATCGAGAAACGGTAAAACTTCAATTTCTGACCATCCTAAAGGCTGTATATCTACCAATACTTTGAGATTTTGTTGCTGTTCAGAAAATAGCCACGTTCCACCAGCTAACCAAGCCCAGCCTTCATCCCAGTTAGTGATATTTTGAATATTATGAACACTTAAATAATTCTCAATATTGGGCAAATCCATTGATTTACCTAAATATAATTAAGACTATACGTACAAAAGTTGTTCTTTGGATGAATTATAACAAAAACATTTTTAAAAGATAAAAGCTAGAAAACTAGTAAATTCAATTTTTACAAAATATAATTTTAAATTTTTATGTCAAGTAATACTTTTTTATTTATTTTACTTCATGAATTTATATAAAAACGGTACGTTAAGCTCCGCGACAACACACCCTACGTGTTTTTCAAAAATCAAATATGAGTCCTATATGTGTTCAAAATATGACTAGTAATGTGCTCACTATATTTCATATCTTTATCACTACTTGGGAGCAGGTTAACCCATAGCACCACCATAAGCTAGAAATGAAATAAACAAGTCAATTCTATCCTCTAGCTTCTATCCGCTAGCTAAGAAGACGAACGTCTACTACCTCTTTGCACGTGCTCGGCGTCAAGTGGCGTTGGAAACCTTACTATGAGCACTGTCTCACCACCGCACTGGCTCCACAACGCGTTGCTCTTTCTCCTTAGCTTTATTTCTTGAAAACTAAACAGCCTCAACGCAGATGTCAAAATCTAGTCTTTAAATGATAACAATTGCCTTGTGTCCCTAGATTTCAGAGTATAGTTATGGGACGTGCTAGTCCTTGATCCTAGTATTCAAATAGTCTTTTATAGAAAAGCTGTGGGTACAACAAGCTAGATCGCGATCGCCTAATAGATGAAAACTCTCCAAAGTTTTTTTGCTCCCAAACTCCCTTGATCACAAGATTTAGGCTGTTGCCTGAACTAAATTCACTAACTCAAAAATTAAGAAAATATTATTCTAAGTCTTGACCAAGCTAGCCAGAAACTTCAAAATGAGAATATTCTATCAAGATTGCCAAACCAGTATCAGGAGAGCTACAAGGATACGAAACCATGAGCTGAAGCACCAGAAGCATAGTTATGTAACAACAAAAGATTTCTAGGTTCTGGTCAACTTCCTTGACCTAAATCTTTAAAATTTCTTCACAAAAAATTTTTGACTTATACAGAGTCTTTTTACTTCAATAAATCTGTGGAACATCATCAAAATTGCAGCATGAGCAAAAAATGGGCGATCAAGCGAATCACCATAAACTTGGCATTAGATGAAGCCAAAAAGCTAGAAAAGTATTGTGGACAGACGGGTAGACCAGCAACAGATGTAATTCGAGAACTGATTCGAGGGTTGCCTGTGACGAGAGTAGAGTAACATCAAATCACTTTGAATCTTATTATATAGTCTTTAGTAACATTTTTTACTAAAGGCTTTACTCTTTTTACCATAAATATCTTCTAGTAATCATAGACTTTTAGCTATCATTTAGTTAATAATTTTAAGGTTGATTCAGTTTTTTCAGCAATCATCAATCAGTTAACTATGTACTTGCTGTAACTGAACTAAAAGTTTTCTAAACCTAACTTTTTCGATCAGCGATGAAAAGTTAGGTAACAGGCAAACTTTGAATCAGCTCTTGAATCACATCCGTTGCAGCTTTTCCTGTTTGTCTGCAATAATTCTCAAGATGATTCGCTTCATCTTGCGTCAAGTCTACAGAGATTTCTTTGCAAGTCAATTGATAGGGAGTTGTAGCACTGGGAGACTTATGAGCAGTGGTCTTGTTCATTGCTTCATATGTTTTTATCAAGTTTGCTAATCTTGCCAACTTAGAAAAATTTTTACCAGTGAAAATCGAGAATTTGAGATTTAAGTTAAGCTTTTTGAGTTACTTATTTTTTTGCAAAGCATATCCAGCGATCGCTGCCCTGTGATTAACAATTTTGCTCTAAATACTGGTGTGGTTATTTCGTATACTCATATATTTAAATTATGATCTACGCCTTATTAAGTAAACTAAGGGGACTTTAAATCTATTTAAAATAAGTGGATTTTATATAATAGATGGTATGGCTATTTATTTTCTTATCAAACTCAGATTTACAATACAGATCCGTTAATTACTTAAATAAATTTTGATGAATTGTTCTAAAGTTCACTCTTAACTTTATGATTTTCCCTTGCTTAAGCTTTAAAAATGTATATCTTGATGGAATGCCAAACTGACATTTTATCCAGTAATTATACTGAAAATCTATAAGAGATTAACTAAAATAATTTTGAGTAATTACTCTGTTGACTATTATCTGTGAAAGTGTTAAATATTATCTGATACATTGTCAATTAAAATGACTTGACTTTGTCGGTAGCTATTGTCTTGATGATAGACATAATTTTAGATGGAATACATAATTATGTGTTTTCATTTGAATTCTTGTACTTTCGCCAAACTGAAGATTATAAAATCTTTTTGGTAAGCTTGGTTAAAAAATTCCAGTTTAGTATTATGATGTTATTACCATCAAGGTATGGTGTTAAAAAGCATCTAGAATATGGCTCTTAACATTAGTGAAAAGCATTGCGTCGTACATCTACCTTCACCTGCTATGAAAACTGAATGCCCTGATATTGAATGGGCGCGGGTTGCGCCTGATACAGTAGTAGTGGCGACATCTGAACGGGTTTGGGTGTACCGACCCAGTTCTACGGATAGTAGCAATATCTTCACTCAACCAATGAGTGGTATAGGTAGTGTAGCCACAACTCAGAAGCTCCTTGACACTTCAATAGTGCTCGCAAAACGTGCGGTCTCGTTCTCTGACCAACCCCCTGTTTTAACTCCTACACTTTGGATCTGGAGTTTGGCAGGTCAGTACCATCTCACCCACTCTACGCCACGACTGATGGAGGAAGCGCGAGAGCTCTTTGCTGCTGCTGGACGCGAAGTTTTGGCGCAGTGGGCAGCACAGAAAGCCATTGAAGAAAGCGGTCACGATCGCCTAGCTCTGCTCGATATTCAATCATTAGGATATGATGCAGAGGCAGTGGTGGAAGCTATATTTCCTCCATCGGCGAAAGCTTTAGTAGATTACTTCACCCGCACCGTGCAAGCGATCGATCCAATTGGTTGCGTAGGTTATGCCTATACGATGGAACGTCTCGCACTTGGTGTTAGTGAAAAGCGTATTCAAGCAGTAGAAAGAATATTGCCACCTGGAACTCGTGCTACCCGTTGTCTGCGTGTACACAGTGGTGTTGGTAGCGATGTGGAACACGCGGATGAGATCATTGAATTGGTGGCAGGATTAACCCCGGAAGAACGCACTAAAGTTGCCATTGCCTGTTATGAAACTGCGCTGTTGGACTTTAGTTCGTCCCAGAATGATTATCCATCAGAAGAGGAGTTACAGCATATATTAAGACCGTTAGCTTTGAAGGAATACTAACAGTAGTCATTCATGTTGCTAGCTGGTTAAGCGATCAATTGTAAAATAAACAGAACCTAAATCCATTTTACAAAAGTTTTTAATCCAGTTTTAAGAAGCAAATTTTAGGAGGATCTCATGGAACCTAAAAACAAAAACACAGCAAATCAAAAGCAGTCTTTAAACCTGTTAACTGTTCTGAGTTTGTGCGCAATTGTTACCTCTACAACGACAGCAGCGATGGAGCAGCTGTCGAAAAAGCAAAATGTTGTTCCAGCAGGTGAGCAACAGACTTTGAATCGGGATTATAATAACCGCCTCGACAAAAACAACGATGTAGTTTTGGAGGAAATAGATCTCGATAAAGAGTGGCAAGGCATTTCAGGCGATGAATCTGAGCAAGGATTGCTACTTGCCAATACTAGGGCATTTTAGGCGATAAATCTGAGCAAGGATCGCTATTTGCCAAAAACTTTCTGATAAATTTCAGTGAGCTATCCGAATTATGTAACACAGAAAGTAAATGATGGCTTTAGAAAGCAAAAAGTAGCAGCAGTTCAGTCAACTGCACCTAAAACTTTTAACGTAGTCTTCGTTGCTTCTGTTATACCAATAGTCCCTATGATACTTAAACTTTCATAGGGCTTTTCTGTTTTTAAAGTTTTCAAACACTCACCAGTTTCAGTATTCCAAAGCTTAATAGTCTCATCTTCGCTACCGCTAGCCAGAGTTTGACCATCTGAGCAAAAAGCGACTGACCAGATCATTCCACTTTTGTGTCCTGACAAGGTTTTTTGGTATGCAAAAGTGTTAACATCCCACAAACTAATTATGCCATCTTGACTACTACTAGCTAGTGTCTGACCATCTGGACTAAAAGCAACAGAGAGTAACCAACCTGTAGGTGGTTGTAAAATTCTTTCGCATTCACCCGTGCGAACACTCCATAACCTTAGCGTTCCGTCTGGGCTAGTGCTTGCTAGCATCTTGCCGTTGGGACTAAAAGCAACCGACCAAACCCAACTCGTATGCCCCTCTAAAGTTTTGAGACACTCACCAGTATTGACATCCCATAATTTAATTTTTTGATCCCAAGCAGCACTCGCTAACATTTGACCATCAGGACTAAAAGTAACCGACCAAACCGCAGCTCTATGCCCTTGGCAAACTTTTGAGACTTGGTAAGTACTGACATCCCACAATCTAATCGTGTTATCTTCACTCCCACTTACCAGGATCTGGCCATCGGGACTAAAGGCAACCGAACAAACTGCGGCGCGATGCCCTTGGAGAGTTTTCAAAAGCTGACCTGTGCTAATATCCCATAATTTAATGGTTCTGTCGCCACTACCGCTAACCAATAAATTGCCTTGTGGACTAAAAGCAACTGAGTAAACCCAATTAGTATGTCCTTGAATAGTCTTTAAAACCACACCTGTGCTAACATCCCACAACCTTACTGTGTGGTCGTGGCTACCACTCGCTAAGATCCCCCCTTCGCCCCCCTTATGAAGGGGGGTTGGGGGAATCGGGCTGAAAGCGACTGAAAGAACTTGATTGGTATATCCTTGGAAAGTTCTGAAACATTCACCAGTGCTGGCACTCCATAGTTTTACTGTCTGATCGTGGCTACCGCTAGCAAGGTAATCTCCTTGCGGACTAAAGGCGACAGAAAATATCCAACTAGAATGTCCTTGCATAGTTTTCATCGCTTGACCTGTGGTAATATCCCACAACCTTACTGTGTTGTCATGACTACCACTAACGAGAACATTTCCTTGTGGACTGAAGGCGACAGAAAATACTCGATTTGTATGACCTTCAAATGTTTTAAGGCATTCACCTGTATAAATATTCCATAACTTTACTGTGTGATCTTCACTGCCACTGGTTAGCATCTTACCGTCAGGACTGAGGGCAATTGACCGGACTCCATCGCTATGTCCCTCCAATGTTCTAAGGCATTCTTCCGTGCTGACATTCCAGAATTTTATCGTGTGGTCGTCACTGCCGCTAATTAGTGTCTGCCCGTCCAAACTAAAAGCAACAGAGGTTACCCAGCTTGTATGCCCCCGAAAAATTTTCAAGCATTCGCCCGTGCTAACTTGCCATAGCCTTAAGGTGTAGTCATCACTACCACTAGCAATCATCTCGCCATCAGGACTAAAGACAACTGACCAAACTTCACCACCATGTTCCTGCCAAATTTGTTGGCATCCACCAGTACTGATATCCCACAGCCTTATCGTACAGTCGCTACTCCCGCTAGCAAGAGTCTTGTTGTCAGAACTAAAAGCAACGGAGACAACCCAGTTAGCGTGTCCTCGTAAGATGAGAAGTTTTTGACCATTAGCAACTCGCCACAAGTGAATTTCACCATTGCTATCTCCCGCAGCAAGGAGTTTCCCGTCAGGACTAAAGGCGACAGACATCACCCCACCAAAGGTTTCAGAAAAAACTGACTTCGCTAAATCGGCGTTTTGGAAGTTTACATGATGTAAATTTACCTTGCGTAGGTCTGCTTGCCAAACAGTTAAATAAGAAAAATCATAGCCAGTTAAATCTGTTCCTATATGCTTCAGCAGATTAAGAATATTTCCAGCCGTATATCCAGGTTCTTGCGGTGATTCCTCTCGCTGTTTTACTAATACTGTAGTTAAGTGCTTTTCTATTCCCTTTTTATTTCTAAAAACAGAGAGCAGCCCATTCACAACTGGTTGGAGAATAAGGCGAATTTGAGCTTCCCTAACATAGTCTTTTGCTGTTGCCTTTATCAAAGCGTGGCTTCTAAAAAGCTCAATATCCTCAGCAGCAATTTCTTCACAGACTCGCTCTATTAATACCTGAGTTACAAATTCCATAACTACAGGTTGTAGAGTAAATGTTGCTGCGCTTTTCTCGACTAGCGATCGCCTTCCTAAAGATTCTAAAGCTTCTAGCAATTTGGCTGATGGCACTAGCCAGACAATATCTTCTCGTAATTCTGAGAGCGAAACAGGTTCACGATTAATCGCCAACCAGTACATTATTTCCGCTTCTAAATCTGACAAACGATTAAACTGCTGTTCTAAAATATCGTGAATATCGCCAAAAACAGCAGTCTCTTGCTGCAAAAACTCACTTACATTACCATCAAATACATCTTCAATCGTTGTAGAAACTATTTTCAAAGCTAAAGGATTGCCTGCGTAGCGTTTAACAATCGCCTCACATTCCTCCTTTGCTACAGTTAATCCCTTAATTTTAAAGATTTCTAGCCCTGCGATGACATTTAACCCACTTAATTGTAATGAGCGAACCGATAATGCTTGTCCTTTCAATAATGCTACTTCTTGTGGTTGTTCCCGACTTGTCAGCACCAAGCAGCTTTGATGAGTTGCTTCTCCTAATCGTCGCAATAGCTCACCATATCCCTCATATCCTTCTCGGTATTGTCCGGCTCGCCCACCACTACGGAGAATTGCTTCCAGATTGTCAAGTATCAAAAGACATCTTTGATTTCGCAAGTAATCAAGTAATCTTGATACGCGATCGCTCAAGTTGTCGGATAAGTTACTTTCTGTTTCCTGCTCATCAGATAAAACTTGGAGCAGACTAGCCAAAATAGTTTTAACGGGTGGAGCTTCTCTTAGCGATCGCCAAATAACATACTCAAAGTCTTCCTGAATTTTCTGAGTAAGTTTTATGGATAAAGTAGTTTTACCGATACCACCCATTCCTAATAATGCTACCAATTGGCAGCGATCATCAAGAATCCATTGTTCTAATATAGCAAGTTCTTCTGTACGCCCATAAAAAATTGAGATACTCGCAGCCTCTCCCCAATCTATGTGGGTATTTGAGCTTAAATAGTCACTTTTATCTATTTTCAACTTAAAAATAGAAAATAGTTTTTCAATAGTTTTTTTATCTACTCCTCCTTCACGATTTATTACTTTTGAGATTGTACTAGGATACAATCCAGATAAATCGCTCATTTCTTCAAGTGTGTAGCTATTTCCGTAATTCTCGTTTGTTTCTGACTGACGCTTTGCCTCTTGAAGTTTGTGTAAACCTCTAGTGGTAAGTACAACACCACGCTTACGTTTCCAATTCTGTAAAGCCATGTATTAAAAAATTTGTGATCAGCAATCAACTCTCATAAAATTTGTTTGCAACCGCATAACAACTGTGCGCTTGCTTTTTGTTCATTGTGAACAAGATAAAACTAAATACAACACTACGAATTTATATATTAGGTTATATTGTCAAACTAGGGTCAATCATAGCTTGAAAACTAGTGCTTCAGATCGGAAGTTAATGAGAATTAATTCTTATGAGTGTTTCTCTTAATCAACAAGGCAAATAGTATATGCTTCTTTTGCTTACCTTATACATTAATTGTTGGTCTGTCAGTGTATTCATAACAGTCTGACTAAACCATTGATTTAAAAACTAAATTATTACAGCAATCACAATAAACGCTTATTTGAATGTTACTTGAAGGTCAAATAAACAATTTACTTCTCGCTTAAGTCTCCATCACAAATCAGAGGCTTTTCAACTAATATACTTCTAATACAATAACTCACTGATTAATTACATCTAGCTGAATTTCATAACCTAGTCGCATTGGCAGAGAAACTTTGTAAACATCACCTTGATTCATTTCTCCAGGTTGTTTAATTTGACTTAAAGCAATTACAACTTCATCAGAATTTGCTGTCAAGATCACAACTGGTTGCTCGCAGGCAATAGGAAAGTCATGCCAGGTACCAAGATGTAGTAATAGTGCGTGTCCGGCGGGAAATCTTAGAGCTTTCACTTGATTTAAGTCTGGTAAATTTTCACCCTGTTCGTGATTAGGTGGTGCCATTACCATAATGAATGGTGCTTTTCCCAAACCGACAAATAGTTGGGTCATATGCATATGGCGTTCTAGCCAAATAATAGCTGGATAACCCGGCATAATTTTCGCGGTTCTAAAAGTTGCCGTACCACGATAGATAAAATCAAGATTTTCGCCTTCAATGACTCTACCTTGATAAAAAGGAATTTCTAAACCTGGTTTGCTAACATTATCGCCCAAAAGATATCCAAAAGGTTTAATATTTTCTGAATTAGCATCAATAACGGGAATTTTTAAAACTCTGCTAGATGAATTAGACATATAAAGACTTCATGTAATAGTTTAAAATCAAATAACTTAATAAAATTATATTTTAATCATAGTTGTTAATTAGCATTACTGCTAAACCATTCATAAATACCTTCACCTGTAGTTAACCAAGAATTTGGCTTGTTTTTGATATGTAATAAACACTGCTTTAAGTACTTCAATCTTAGCGGCTGACCAACAATAAATGGATGTAAGCCAATTGCCATTATTCGTCCTTGCTTTTCTCCGTCTTCCCACAATTGCTCAAATTGGTCTTTGATTGCTTGTGCAAACTCTAAACCAGAAAAGCGATTACTCAAACATAAAGTAATATCATTTGCTTCTATAGTATAAGGAATTGCCAGTAAGCGGTCATTAGATAATGGATACCAATAAGGTTGGTCATCATTTACCCAGTCAGCAACGTAAACTATTCCTGCTGAATGTAATAATTCAAAAGTTGATTCTGTAATTGAAAATCCTGGGGTTAACCATCCTTTAGGTCTTTTCCCAGTGGCTTTTTCAAGTAAACTTACAGTTTTCTCAATTATCTGAGTTTCTGCTTCCCGTTCCATGCCACTATGACCAGTAGAATTATTAAGACCATGACCCATCACTTCCCAGCCATATTCCTGTATAGCCTTTATAATATCGGGATAAAGTTGGCAAATTTCGCCGTTAACAGCAGCAGTGACAGGAAACTCCAATTCAGCAAACAAGTTAAATAACCGCCAAATACCAACGCGGTTACCGTAATCCCGCCAACCATAGTTAGCTATTTCTGGGTAACTATTTAAATGCGATTGAATTGCCGTTCCTAACTTGCCGAAGGTGAAATGCTCTACATTCATGACTACCCATACAGCAACTCTAGCTTGATTAGGTAATTTCAGAACTGGACGCTGTGTGATTGCTTGAAAGGATGGAGGTTGCATAGGTTCTAGATTTTAAATATTGGATATGTTATCTGTTATTGCGTATATATGTAGCTAAGTACTCTGATCAGAACTCGGATTTACTAACATGACCAATTATTGCATTACTGAAATCATATCAATAGTAAGCATAGGTCATCCTACTCAGATAGTTTCCTGTACTGCAAATACATTTTTATTTGGGATGCTACTTAGCCCATCGCAGATTTAGCATTATCAGTTTTCAAGTCAGTAATAGCTTTTAAATTCAAGTACTACCCAAGTCTTACTAAAGATATAGGATTACTATTTGGTTTTTGAACAACACGTAGGGTGTTTTATCGCAAAGCGTAACGCCATGCCAGGTGCTACAATGCGCTTAACCCGCGCAACCACTGGCTTCTCTACAAATACTTAATTTTTCAGAAATTAAACCTGATTCCCATAACATCTGTTATCTAACATAAATAATAGTAAAATCAGTATAAGAATCTAACTTGATTTTAAATAGCTATTTGAGGGTTTTTGTTAATTTTATTATATTTTAATAAATTCAACTATTTTGATATAATGTTTAATTATTTTTTCTCAATAATTTGCTTTCGGTATTTTAGATATTGACTTTTAAAAAATTTTAATTGTAAACCATTATATTTTAAATATTCTTAAAAGAAAAACACGTAATATAAAAGTGATAACTCACATCTTGTATACACTTTAGCGACTTAATTTCGCGGCGATACAGATTAATTCTATAATGCTAACTAACCCTTTCATTATTTCTAAAAAAAAATAATGAAGAGTAAAAAGCATTGAAAGAAAGTAATTTCTGTAAAGCCGTGATTTCTTTACTAACTAAATAGCTATATTTGCCAAGCTTGCCAAAATATATAAACTGATAACACTGCTAGCAAAAACCGAAATGCAAAGCTAACAAATTGGTCTGACAATTTAGGCAAAAAGCGAGTACTAATTTGCACTCCCACCAGTCCTCCCAATCCTAAAATTAACCCCTCTAGAAACAAAATATTCTCGCTAATAGCGTGTCCTATCGTTGCAGAAATAGCAGTAATTACAATTACACCTAAACTAGTTTGAATTGCTACTTTAATTGGTTCAGCTAGTAATAAAATTTGTAGTGGTACCATAATTACGCCACCACCAACACCAAATAAACCTGCTAATATACCAGCAGAGCCACCAGTAAGTATTCTAGCTATAACTGGATTTAATTTTTGTGGCTGGTTTTGCACATTTTTTCTACTTAATCGTTTACGTAATTCAACTAGATAAATATTTAATAAAAGTAACAAACCAAAAGCAATTAATATTATCTTTGGAGGAAAAATATTTGCTAAATAGACACCTAATTGTGCTGTCAGTAGAGCGGGCAAACCTAATAAAATAACTCTCCGGGCATTAATATAACCCATTCGCCAATTTTGTACAGTGCCAGAAATAGCTGTAATTGCGATCGCCAAACTACTAGTTGCAACAGCTTGTACAGGTGGATACCCTAATGCAATTTGCAAAGGTACTAAAATTGTACCGCCGCCAATTCCAAGGAATCCAGCAAGAACACCAGAAAGTAATCCACTCAAAATTAAAAGCAACCAAGTAGTCATTTATCAGTAGATAGTAGTTATTAGATAGTAGTTAGTGGTAAAGATGGCTATATAAGCAAACTTCCTCTGGCTCACCACTTCCTTGATGTTAGAACACTATGTACGTTATACGATTTTGAATTTTGCGAAAAGTTTGTAGACGCGGAGTGGGTTCCCGTAAGGGTGCGGATGTTTCCTCCGATCAAAGCTTTTCAATACGGATTTTGGATTGGGAATCTCCCTGGTATGTCAGGGTTTGCTAAATCCATCTACCCTTAATCATTTTTTAAATTGGTATTAGTTTCTCCTGGAGTAAATCTCTATACTTTTTAGTAGTTGAATCATAGTCACTAAAACTACTAATCCATAACAATTTGCTTTACAATAACTGTAAATCTTCAGGTAAAATAGACTTGGGTAACATTCCGTGTACACCTTTTTGTGGATTATTAACAACTTGAGTAATACGAAAATTTACTGCTAGGCTACACAACACATAAGCATCTTCTGGTGATAGTCGGACAAACTTTACCAAAAAATCAATCATATTTGTTAAAGCTAATTCAAAAGCTTCATCCAGAGTTTGACTGAAACCCATTGTGATTATGTCAGTGGAAGTTTCAGCTATAGGCGTTGTCAACTGCAAATCCTTACGAAGATTTAGTTTGATAATACCGTTCATAGAAGTTTCAATAGCAGTAACATTTACTTCGCCATCTCCCTGTGCTGAATGCCCATCACCTATAGAAAATAAAGCACCGGGGACGAAAACAGGTAAGAATACTCTTGAACCTGCTTGTAATTCACGGTTGTCGATATTGCCGCCATAGCAACCAGGAGGAATTGAAGAACGTTGTATCTCTGGAGTTGCCACCCCAAGTATGCCAAAAAAAGGTTTCAGAGGAATTTTAATACTGCTGTTTTTGGGAAACTCAGCAATATTTTTTTCCAAGTCAAGAGAAATAAATCTCAAAGCCGCTTGTGGAAATTGGTGTGGTAAGGCTCCCCAACCAGTACGAATAGCATTGAAACCAATGGGTAAGCTTGGTTTAATTGCTTCTAATTTTACTTCCAAAACATCTCCAGGTTCTGCTCCCCGCACATAAATTGGCCCTGTTAGCAAATGTGGCCCCTCTGCTATCTTACGTTCTGGTGACAGATTTTGGCAGATATCTAAAAATTCTGGCGTGAGAAACTCTGGAGGAGCTTTGTCGTGGATATAGTAACCAGTGTAAGTTTCTACCTCCACTGTATCACCAGAGTCAACTGTTAATACTGATTCTAGCAAATGCGAGAAACCACCTAGATGCACAGTTTCTTTTGTAGCTTTGAGAATATGTTGAACCATTGTCATTTAAATGTCTCAGTAGTATTACTTAAATTATTTCTAGTTTTTTAATATCTCATTACTAATATTTAGTGTGCTTGTGATGGCTAAATGTTTTGATACTGCTATTTTTTAATTCAAGAAGGTCTTTTGAGCTATACAAGTGTTGTTAGTGAATTCACCGATACTGTATCATTTTATTTACAAAAAAACAAAATTTTTTTTAAATTATCACCTTTATATTAATTCCCAAGATATGATAATTAAAGCTATAATCTTTAATTAAAAAACTAAAAATGTCCCTAATCAATTGAAGCTGGATATATTTTATTGCCTCAGCAAATTGAAGTTATGACGAAGAAAGGTTAATAAATTTAATTATTGAAATTGCTAGTCATCTCTTCGATTCTTATTTTTCCTAAAAAATTCATTAAAATTAGAATAGCCAAATGACGATTTGTTTGGATTTTAATCCTAAACATATGAAAAATTCACTTTAGTAGACTATTCAATTATATTTTTATTTTAACTAGTAGGTCACTATAGTTTTCTGCATCCTTAATTTTATAAAAACTTTAAATAAATTAAGTAAAAATTTATGGCTAATTTTGTTGTATTATACCACTTTGCATCTGGCTGAATAACAATATATAAATGTATGAGCAAATTCTGAGTTGCTAGGTAAATTAGAACTGTATAACTGGAAGTAATAATTAAAAATTAGGAATCACTAAATTATTATGCAATCAATCCTTGTTAATAATTTCTGTCTTTTTTAAACCTATTAGTTTATTTTAAATATCATTAGAAAATTGTGTTATTTGTGCTGTCATTTTATTGAGTAATAATAATGTGTAAAAAATTTATCATTGGTTTAGAATCTGTCATTTTTGCTTTTTCCCCTGCTATGTCAGTTCAAGCAACCCAAGTAGAACTGGGTGTTTTCAAATCTGTAGATGCACCTGATGTAAACTGTCCTCAGAAAGTGATTATCACAGAACAGCGTGCACCTTATTATGAGGGCGGATATACAGTCAACGGTCAAGCAAAATTAAGCTCTTTTGCAGGAGCCTTTACGATCGCCTCTTTTGATCGCTTTAGTGTTACTTGGGTAGCAAACCTTAAGCTTGCCTTTCAAAAATGTGTAGCTACTGGCAGAATTATCAAATATGGCAACGAAACATATAATTCTCATTCCTATTTACGTGTCAGATTTAATGGTGGCAAAGTATATTTAATTCTAGATATGACTGGAAACAGAGACGTTAATAGTTTCACACCCTCCATTACCAAAAAAAGTGTCAATACAGGAAACCCGGTTTGGAGTTGGTCTGGTACAGATTAAAGCTTAGGAAAAATTAGCAGATATTTGTTAATAAAAATTTAATTACATCTGCAAGACCTTCCTGATTTTTTAAATTTGTAAACACAAAGGGCTTATTGCCACGCATTTTCTTGGCATCACTTTCCATTACAGTTAGCGAGGCACCAACATAGAGAGCTAAATCAGTTTTATTTATTACTAGTAAATCAGATTTCGTAATTCCTGGGCCACCTTTACGGGGAATTTTATCACCAGCTGCTACATCAATTACATAAATAGTTAAATCAACAAGTTCTGGACTAAAAGTAGCAGCTAAATTGTCACCACCACTTTCTAGAAAAACTAAATTTAAATCTGGAAAATCTGCCTCTAACTGTTCTATAGCTGCTATATTTATCGAAGCATCTTCGCGAATTGCAGTGTGAGGACAACCACCAGTCTCTACTCCCACAATGCGATCGCTTGGCAGTGCTTGAGAATGTACCAAAAACCGTGCATCCTCTTGTGTATAAATATCATTTGTCACTACTGCAATTTTATACTGCTCACGCATTGCCTTACACAAAGCATCTACTAAAGCAGTTTTTCCCGAACCTACAGGACCAGCTATACCGACTCGAAAGGCACTCATAATTTTATCAATGTATAGTAGTTAGTGGTTAGTTGTTTATTACTCCCTCTGCTCATTTCCCTATCTTGCTCTAACTTCTAAACAATCTTGTATACAATGTTTCATGCCTCATGCTTGCTAGCGATAGACCCCAACTGCAACAACTAAGCTCATCATCCTCTAAACCGAGAATTTCTACTGTAGTAGTACTTAGTAATAATTGTAGCTCCATTAATAATTGCTGTCCTGCAGTTTGACCAAGAGGAATGAGTTTTACTCCAGTAGTAATTAAATTACTCACCCAATTATGCAGATATCCCAGTACTGCTGCTTCCATATTTATTTGCCAAAAAGCACTTGCAACACCAAAAGCGATCGCATAATTGCAATAATTACCGATAGCACTACCAATTGTTGCTAACTGTGGTTGCAAGTCTACCAGTAGCCGCATCAGCGATCGCCCCATGCCTACACTGGAAGCACGCAATTCCTCTGTTTCTCTGGCTGCTGATAACCAAAAATTCCAGTCAGATAAAGTCTTTAAATCGTTCTCCTTCATTGACTGATATGCTCGTACCATCACAGCTGCTTCTAAGCGAATTGTTCCATAACACAATTCCATTGCTAGCCAGTGCTTTAAATTTTCTTTAGTAGCGATTGTGCTATTCTCAATCAAAGTTTCCAAGCCTTCGGAATAACTATATGCTCCCACAGGCAAAGCTGGACTTGCCAATTGCAAAATGTACAAAAAATTACTATTAGTAAGTGTGATGGTGTCCATAAGCACCCCCTTCTGGTTGAAAGGGTAAAACCTCTTCGTGAACCTTTAGTCCTAGTTTTTCCAACATTGCGCGTAGTACTAGGTCAGGAGATAATCGTAAATAATCAGCCGTAATTTCTATTGGGACATGACGATTACCTAAATGATATGCCGCCCGTATTAATAAAAGCGCTGTTTGAGCTGTGACAGTGAAGACTGGCTCTGGCTTGGCAATGACTCTGATCATACTATTGCTCGTTTCATCTTGAAGAATATCCCCATTTTGCAGCACCATACCTCTGGGTAAACGCAAACATACTATTTGTCCATCTTCTGTCTCAAAATGATGACGACTACGGGTACGCTCTTGTGCTGTCAAAGCCAAAGTTAATGTTACTGCTGTATGTGGATTTGGTGGTTTACGCTGGGTGAATGTCAGCATCAGCTATTGCAAAGTTCTGAAATGTTATCTAGTTGAATTTTAAATATTGCGGAGCCTACAGTAATTCACTTGATTTTCATACTCAAATCTAACCATTTTGACTGTGTAATGGGTGCACTGCTGGAAATATAGTCCACTCCTGTTTCTGCTACTGCGCGAATCGTATCTAAGGTAATATTGCCTGAAGCCTCTATTTTCACTCGCTCGCTCTCCAAACGAATCATTTCCACTGCTTTGTGCATTGAATCTAGAGACATATTGTCCAACATAATAATGTCAGCCCCATGCTGCAAAGCTTCTTCTACCTGATCTAAGCTTTCCGTTTCTACTTCTATTGATAGAGGATAAGGAATTTGCTTGCGAATCCGAGCGATCGCTTCTTTAATTCCTCCAGCAGCCACAATGTGATTATCTTTGATCATCACTGCATCATCCAAACCCATGCGGTGATTGGTTGCCCCTCCTACCTGAGTTGCGTACTTTTCTAATAATCGTAGTCCCGGTGTAGTTTTACGCGTATCTACCAATTGAGCAGGTAAATCTGCAATCTGTTCCACATATTTTTGCGTCAATGTGGCAATGCCACTCAAGCGCATAGCCAAGTTGAGTGCAACTCTCTCGCACATCAATAATGCATCCAGAGAACCGTTAATTTCCGCTATTGTTTGTCCTAGCTCACACTCTTTTCCTTCAAGGATGATAGCCTCAAAACCAACTTTTGCGTTCAAAATTTGAAACACTCTTGCCGCAATAGGCAAACCAGCTACTACTCCGGGCGCTTTTGCTATCCACTTTGCTTGTCCTTCTTTTGCATCCTTATATAAAAGAGATTGAGTAGTGCGATCACCCCTACCAACATCCTCTAATAACCAATCATGTAAAAGTTTATCTATTACTAGCCAAGGGGGCAAAATTCCAAAATTATCCACAACTTACTCTTAATATCAATTCTCTAGTTCCAGGAATACTTTAGCCCAAAACCCTATACCTACTAATTTTTTTAGACTATTCCAAAAAATTTTCTTAGATTTTTCGAAAAGTAGTTGACAGTGAAAGATGTGTTGGCTACTATAGATAAGTGCCTGAGAGGGGCGCGACAGAGCGCTGCTCGAAAGGAAGCCGAACCATGAAAATAATATAGTTTGAAAGCAATTATAAGACACATAGCCTGCGGAGTAAAGCAAATAGACCGAGGCTAGAGGTCAAAAAAGAAATAGCCAAAGAAAGAGCTAAACAAACTACTAACGTAGAACAAAACGGAGAGTTTGATCCTGGCTCAGGATGAACGCTGGCGGTATGCTTAACACATGCAAGTCGAACGGTCTTTTTCGGAAGATAGTG